>DATMFX010000175.1:0-9380 GCA_035555995.1 Hyphomicrobiales bacterium
ATCTTCTTCTCGGTGGTGCACGATCCCACGCAGCTCAACCGCCAGGGTCCGGACGTGGGCACCCAATACCGCTCGGCAATCTTCTACGGCGACGACAACGAAAAGAAAATCGCCGAGGACTACATTGCCCAGCTCAACGACGCCAAAGTGTTCGGCCTGCCGATCGTCACCCGGGTAAACCCGCTGAATGCTTTTTACGCCGCCGAGGATTACCACCAGGACTTCCTGCTGCACAACCCGAACTATCCCTACATCGTCATCAACGACCTGCCCAAGGTGAAAAATCTGGAACGGCTGTTTCCTGAAAAAACCATGGCGGAGCCGGTGTGGGTAACCAAGGCGAATTGAAGGCCGCACCGGGTACAAACGGGCAAAAACGTTGACCCCGCAGGCAAGCGGCTTTTATAGTCCAGCTACGGAGCGTACGAGCCCACGCCTCCTTTCCTGGCTTCTTGCCTGATACAGCGCGCCGCCCGGCAGGGCGGCCGCATGCCGTCGTTCATGGAGGTCTGCTGACGAGCCGACGGGCTCCACCTCCACTTGCCGTTCATTCCAAAAGCAAGGGAGCCCAATGAAAAGCAAAAGAAAACGACTCGCCGCGGCGCTGGCCCAGCTCACCACACTTATCGCCTGCACCAGCCACGCGGCCCAACTGCTACCCGCCACCGAAGACGAACACACCCGCATCGTGCTGGACCAGGTGCTGGTGGACGCACAACCCTACAGTGCACTGCTGCGTTCACTCAACGCCGGCACCGGCCTGCACCAGGGCCAGATCTATCGCCTGGATGAAATCGACGTCGCCGTTGGCAGCGGAGAAGCCGATGGCGCCTACCTGAGCGACGAGGCCCTGCTGCGCATCCCGCTGCTCGAGGAAAGCGCTAATCTCTCGCACGAAGCCGTACTGGCGCTGAGCAACCGCAGCCCGGTGGAATTCACGGTAATCGGCATGCACACCCGCTACCGTGGCGAACCGCTCGAAGATACTTCAGTCGGTCCAACGGGCCCGACCGGTCCCCAAGGGCCGGAAGGACCGCAAGGGGTTGCCGGACCCGCCGGCGGGCCTCCGGGTCCTACCGGGGTTACTGGACCGATAGGTCCTGCCGGTCCCGCTGGTCCACAAGGCATTCAGGGACCAGCTGGCGCCCAAGGGATAGCGGGGCCTGCCGGTCCACAGGGCGCCACGGGAGCAGCAGGTGCCACAGGGCCAAGTGGCGCGGAAGTCCTTGAGGAAGGATTTTCGGCATTTTTGGATTCTTTCCAAGGCGCTACGGCCGGATCACTTCTCCCTTTAGCGGACTGGGACACAGACAACCCCTATCATGACTCCACTGACTCCAATTTCGATGCGTCAACAGGGACCTACACAGTGCCCGCAGATGGCCTCTACCTCATCAGCGCCAACATCCCCTTTACCGACTCAAGTACGGCATCGATCACTCCACAGCAGTACGCTGCGCTGGTAATACAGGGTCCGCCGCGCCAAGATCTGCTAACGGGCCTGCTGCCCAAAACACATGACGCTACAACCGGCACCCTTCTCAAGAGTTCTTCCATACTGATGACAGGAACCTTCGAGTTACGGGCCGGTGACTCCCTCAGCCTTGTTTACTACAACCTCGGCGAAGTGGGACCTGTCCTGGGGGGAGGCGTCGGCGACGGCATCGGTGTCGTCTGGACGCTGAATCGCCTCCGCTGATTATTGTTCCGCGGCCTTCTCTGGAAATTTCCCTCCCAGCCAAACAACAGCCCCGTGCAGTTACCACGGGGCTGTTTCATTCCAAAACCAACTTCCTGGCCTATCTTCCTTCCGCCGCTGCGACCGCTTTTCGCCCCAAACGCCCATTCTGAAAATCCGCAATCGCCTGCCGGATCTCCTCCTGCGTGTTCATCACGAAAGGCCCATAGCCCACCACAGGTTCCTCGATAGGCTCTCCGGACAGCCACAACACCGTGGCGTCGCCGTTGGCTTCCAGGCTCACCTGCTCGCCCTCGCGCGCGAAATGCACCAGTTGCCCGACGCGCAGCACGTCCTGGTCGTTGACCAGCACCGTGCCCTGCAGCACCACCAGCACCAACGTATGGCCGGGGCGCGCGTCGAAGGTACTGCGCACATCCGGCGCAAGGCGCAGGTCCCATACATCGATCGGCGTGAAGGTGCGCGCCGGGCCGTGGTGGCCCTGGTAATCCCCGGCAATCACCCGCAGCCGGCCGCCCTGCCCTGGCAACTCCACCTGGGGAATGTCGCGCTCGAGCAGGGTCTGGTAACCGGGCTCGGCGCGCTTGTCCGCCGCCGGCAAATTCACCCACAGCTGCACCATTTCCAACTGGCCGCCGCGCTGTGCGAAGGCCTCGGAATGGAATTCCTCGTGCAGGATGCCGGAGGCGGCGGTCATCCATTGCACATCGCCCGGGCCGATCAGGCCGCCGGCGCCGGTGGAATCCTGGTGCGCCACTTCGCCCTCGTACACGATGGTCACGGTTTCGAAACCACGATGCGGATGCACGCCCACGCCACGGCGCGCGCTGGTGGGCGGGAAATGCGCCGGGCCGGCGTGATCCAGCAACAGGAAGGGGCTCAATGCCTTGCCGTGATCGCCGTAGCTGAACAGCGTTTTCACGGGAAAGCCGTCGCCTACCCAATGCGATTGCGGCGGGTCGTACACGCCAAGAATGCGTTTCAACATGCTGCCTCCTCACGGCGCGAGTGTCTGGTGGGGGTCGTCGCCGTGGAGAGTGAGTATAGGCTTGGGGCAATCCGTCTGAGAGACACAAAAACTGCACATAGCATCCCATAAATAGAACGATGTTAATCCGCGCTGCGGGGGCGACGGGATGAGGGAACCGTTCGCCACCATCGGGACAGACTGAAAACTCCAACATAATCTTCCATGCACCACTCCAGTGCATTGACCGCATTCCAGCACGCCACTATATTGCGACCGCCCCGTACTACTCAGCGTTCCGCCTCGATCGAAATCCAGGCTCCCCCTTGAGACAGTATTCAGCCGATCTGTCTCGCTCTCTTCATTTTTGGCTCTCCCCTGAGTGTCTCCCAAAAGTTGATCGGATCAGCCTGCCCGGATGCCTGGGGCACGTCACCTCATTGATCTATCGAGAGCCCTTTGGATGAATAAACGGAAATTATTGTCATTGTCGGTGGCGCATTGTGCCGCCCTGCTTGTCCTGGCGGGTCATGCCGCCGAATTCACCCCCGCCACCGCGGCCGCCAAGGCCAGGATCGACCTGGACAGTGCGCTGGTGAACAACGCGCCCTACGCGGTTTCCCTGGTGGCCCTGAATGCCGCCACCGGCCTACAGAAAGGCCAGATCTACGAGATCGACGCGATCAGCCTGGTGGAAGGCTCCGGGGACTTCGACGCCAGTTTCTTCAATTCCGACGAGTTGCTGCATATTCCCGCGCTGTATGAAACCGATGAACTGCAGCACGAAGCCACGCTGTTGCTGACCCAACAGAACCCACTGCAATTCACCGTGGTGGGCCTTACCACCCGCTATCGCGACATCGCGTTCGACGTCAATACCGGCGCCACCGGCCCCATGGGCCCAGCGGGTGCCGATGGCGCGACGGGGGCCGCCGGGCCCATGGGGCCGACAGGCTCTGATGGCGCAACGGGCCCCGCCGGAGCAATGGGACCCACGGGCGCAGATGGTGTAACAGGCCCCACCGGACCAGCAGGCATTCCCGGCACCATCGGGCCGACCGGTCCAATGGGCCTCCCCGGCTCAACCATCCTGTCGGGCAATGTTGCTCCCACCAATGAAGGGATCGATGGCGATTACTACTTCAACACCACGACCAATATCCTTTATGGACCCAAGGCGGCGAACGCATGGCCGTCCACGGGACTCACATTGGTCGGGCCCTCTGGGGCGACCGGCGCAGATGGCGCAACCGGGGCAACCGGCGTAACCGGACCCACGGGTGCGCAAGGCGAAACGGGACCCACAGGAGCAACCGGTATAACCGGACCTACCGGCGCGCAAGGCGAAACGGGGCCGGCAGGAGTAGCCGGCGTAACCGGACCGACGGGCGCGCAAGGTGAAGTGGGGCCCACAGGGGCGCCCGGCATCACCGGACCCACAGGCGCACAAGGGGAAGCTGGGTCCACCGGGCCTGCAGGATTACAGGGCATCCAGGGGGAAACCGGTCCAGCCGGCCTGGCAGGCGTCACGGGAGCCATAGGCCCAACGGGACCCGCCGGCGCAACCGGCGCGGAGGGTGTCACCGGCCCGACTGGTCCAACCGGCGCGGATGGCCCGACTGGCCCAACCGGGCCTGCTGGAGCCGCCGGCACGCCAAACGTGGGGATGTCCACACAGATATGGGTACCGATAGCGCTGACGAATGCTTCGACAGGACCTCTCATGGGCTGGACCACTACGTCGGGTGGATTCATCGACGTCGGCTATGGCTCGAATGGTTTCGTCGCCCCTGCGTCTGGTCGTTACATGATCTCCGCTACGATCAACTACACAGTCACCACCCCGGAAGCGCTTGCTCCTTCGGCCAAACCCTACTTCGCCGTGAGCGTGAATGGCGTTGAATTCATGCAGGCCGCACTACCCAGAATAGATTTCGGTGGCTACGAAGTGGTGAGTTCCGATTCCATGCAAATGTCCGGCATATTCCAGCTCTACGCGGGCGATATGGTCACCATCGACTACCAAGCGGGAGGAAGCAGCGCTCTCGCACTGACCATTGGAGGAACCGACAACCGGGTATACTTCTCGATCCAGCAACTGCGGGATTGATGCCATCCCGAGCGGCATTGCCCTGCGCAGTGCCGCTTTTTCTTCTGAATTGCGCATTCCAACTTCTGCAGGGAATATTGACCCATTAACTCACATCACCAATTCAAGCACGCGAAAAAACCAGGATTGGTAACGGTTAAACACCCGGACAAGGACATACCAAAAGGAACATTGGCCAATATTCATCGGCAAGCTGGCTGGACATGAAGGAGGTATTGCCATGAAGTTTCCTGTGGTATTGCACACCGACGACGGCATTCATTACGGCGCCGCCGTTCCTGATCTTCCCGGCTGTTTTTCGTCTGGCGATAGCATCGACGCAACTCTGGAAAGTGTCGTCGAGGCCATCGACGCCCATGTCGGACTTCTGCTGGATGACGGCGGCAATATTCCGGAGACTCGGCCCATCGCCACTCATCAAGCCAACCCTGATTACGCCGGCGAGCTTTGGGCTATCGTTGACGTGCCGGTGGAGCAATACTTTGGCCCCGCCGAGAAGATCAATATCACCGTGCCACGCAAAATCCTGGTCTGAATCGATGATTTCGCCCGGCGCCACGGCAAGAGCCGTAGTGGATTTCTGGTCGAGGCGGCTACTGCGGCGATGCACAAATAGCCAATAAAAAACAGTATTGATTCAGAGGGCGCCCCCTTGTCAGGGGAACGTTTCGAATCTCACGCAGTCCTTGCCCTTCTTTGGTGCATTGACCATCCCCAATACATGGGACTATAGTCCTCGATTCGCGCCCCGTACTTATCAGCCCTTGCTGCTGCATTACCTTGGCTTACTCTGAGACAGTAGCCAGTCGGTCCGCCTCGTTCCTCTTCCATTGCTGTGGCTCGCCTCTGCGTGTCTTCGAGAAAGCGAACGGCGCGCGTCCGTCCGACGTGGGGTATACAACCCATCTAACGAGAGCCCCGTCGGATGAACAACAACAAACGCAAACTGCTGTCTTTGTGGGTGGCGCACTGCGCTGCCACGCTTACCCTGGCGGGTCATGCCGCCGAATTCACGCCCGCCACTCAAGGCACCAACGCCAGAATCGATCTGGATAGCGCACTGGTGAACAACGCGCCTTACACGGTATCGCTGGCAGCGCTCAATGCGAGTACCAGCTTGCAGAAAGGTCAGATTTATCAAATCGAGTCGATCGATCTCGCGGCAGGTTCACAGCCCTACGATGCCAACTTCTTCAACTCCGATGAACTGCTGCACATCCCCGCTCTGAACGAAACCGAAGATCTGCAACATGAAGTGACCTTGCTGCTGACGCAGCGCGAGCCGCTGCAATTTACCGTGATCGGACTGACCACCCGCTATCGGGGTATTCCGTTCGACGTCAACACCGGCGCAATGGGACCTACTGGACCGGAAGGTCCCCAGGGTGTGGCTGGCGCAATGGGACCCGCCGGTCCGATGGGCCCAACAGGAGCTGATGGGGCAACAGGCCCGGTTGGCGCAATAGGCCCCACCGGTGCCGATGGTACAACAGGCCCCACGGGACCAGTGGGCGCTACAGGCAGTGCAGGCTCAGCCATCCTCTCGGGCAACACCGATCCTGCCGCCAGTGACGGCGTCGATGGCGATTACTATCTCAATACCAATACCAGAACATTATTCGGCCCCAAAACGGCTGCCACCTGGCCAACCCCAGGCCTCGCCCTGACCGGGCCGACCGGTGCTACGGGAGCAACCGGAGCTACGGGAGCCACCGGGGCCACTGGAGCGCAAGGAGAAACGGGCCCTACAGGCGCCGACGGCGCAAAAGGGGAAACCGGCTCAATCGGCCCCACTGGCGCTCAAGGCGAAACAGGACTCGCGGGCCCGATAGGCCCAACAGGAGCTGATGGAGCAGCAGGGCCGCAGGGCGCTACCGGAGCGACTGGTGTAACCGGTACACAAGGAGAGATAGGGCCGATCGGACCCACCGGCCCGGCGGGTGCTGCCGGGGGAACGCCGAGTGCGGGGATGTCGGCTGTCTTATCGCCTTCCTTTGTGCTCCTAGAACTTGCAAATCATGTATTCAGCTTTGATTGCTACTCAGCAATAGGAAGATTCTGTGATGAAAATACCGACCCGACAGGCTATATCACCCCACAGAAAGGTCGCTATATGGTGTCCGCGACAATCAACTTTAAATTGGATAATCTCTCGGCTGGCGACACTTTCACTATAGATGACTACTTCTCTATAACTGCAGATGACCAGTGGATCACGTGGGCGCCCATTGCGTCAGGGCTATCCAAAGATCGAGATATTGGCTTCATACAAATGTCGGGCGTCTATCAATTTGACGCCAACGTCAACATCCAACTCAAATTCGACAGTGCTTATGTTTCTCTCGGCGCCTCTCTGGCCATATATCCGAATTACTCCACCTTCTCCGTCCAGCTACTCCAAGCAGACGACTAGCCAATTCAAATGAAGCTATAAATCCCCACCCGTTCACTTGAAAATCCCCGCCCTTGCGGGGATTCTCTTGTCCAAAACCTGCCTCGGATTTCCCATGCCCGCCACCAAATCCCTCCGCGCCACCGTGCAAGCCGCAAGCAACACGCCAACGCTCTGCCTGTTCATGATCGTGAAAAACGAAACCCTGCACATGCCGCGCCTGATCGCCAACGTGGCGCCGCTGATCGACCATGCGGTGATCTGCGATACCGGCAGCACGGACAGTACGCTCGAATGCACGCGTGACGCATTGCAGCAACACGGCGTCGCATACACGCTGCATCAACACGAATGGCGCAATTTCGGCCACAACCGTACGCTGGCGCTGCGCGCGGCGCGGGGAATTTGCGATTACCTGCTCACCCTCGATGCCGACAGCGAGCTGGTGTACCAGCCGTCCGCCGCGATCAAGCCGCAACTCGCTACCCGCCTGGACGAATATTCACTGACGCTGGAACACGGTTCGCTCGAATTCCGGCGCATGGTGATCTTCAAGGATGACCCGCGCATCGACTGGCAGTGCGTGGGCGCGGTGCACGAATACTTCACGGCGGGCGCGCACAATGCCACGCGCGGGCACGTGGCCGACATTCGCATCCGCACGGTGGGCGAAGCGGGCGGCGTGCGCTCGGGCCGCTTCGAGCGCGACCTGGCCCTGTTGCGGGACGAAGTGGCACACAATCCGCAGGACACGCGCGCACAGTTCTATCTGGCGCAAACGCTGCGCGATCTTGGCCGGCCGCAGGAATCCGCCGTCGAATACCGCAAGCGCGCCACGATGGGCGGATGGCATGAGGAAGTGTATTACAGCCTGTTCCAGGCGGCGGTGCTCGACGGCGACGCCTACGATCTACTGCGCGCCTTCGCCTATCGCCCCGGCCGCGCCGACGCCGCCTATGCGTGTGCCAAGGCCTTCAGGGACCAACAGGATCATGCGCTGGCGCTGTTGGTGTGCGAGCGCTACCAGGCCAACCGCCATCTCGCCGCGGACGACGTGCTGTTCATTGCCCGGGATCCCAAACAATGGGGCATGGAACTGGAACACGCGCTTGCCCGGTACTATACCGGCGACGTGGCGGGCTTTACCCAGCGTTCCGAACAACTGTTGCGCGACACCACGCTTCCGGAACATATCCGGGAACTGGTACAGAACAATCTCGCCCAGTACGGTCTCGGGAAGTCATGACAGCGTCAAGCACAGCAAGGCATGCTTAACCGGATTTTTAAATTGAAGATGTTCCAAATCATCAAGTTGCAGCCGGGTGATATTCCCGGAACACCAGCCGGCTCAGCAAAAAGAAATTGAGCACGAACGCCAGCACATCCACCACCGGCTTAACCGTTAACTGGTTCATGCCACCCCAATGCACGAAAAAATGCAGCAGTGCGGAAGACAGCAGCAACGTGTTGAGCGCCACCACGATATAACGCAGCACTCCCGTCGACCACGACGCGCAGTGATCGAAGGTATAGCGCTTGTGCGCGGTAAAATTGAACGCCACGCTGCAGGTCCTGGCCAACGCATTGGCCCACAGATAACCCACCCCCAAAAACGCCACCAGAGCCACGAACAACAGGTAATCGAGCGCAAAGGACAACGCTGAAATCAGCAGATAATCCAGAAAAAGCCGCATCACCTGGTAGGAATCGCGCAGCGGCCTGAACTTGCTGTTACGGTTGTCGGCAAAGTACAGCGTGTCGATCGTTACCGACGGAATATGGCCAAAGGAGCGCACCGCCAGGATCAGCATACGCATTTCCGTCTCGTACCGCCCCGGGGCGATACGCGCCATGCATTTACGCGCAAAGGCGGGGGACAGCAGGCGAAATCCGGTTTGGGTGTCGTGCACGTCTCCGCCGTATTGCAGCCGGAACAAGGTGCGCATTGCCGCGTTGCCGAGGCGGCTTTTCCACGGCATGCGTTCATCCTCGCGGCGTTCGCCCATAGCGAAATTCAAACCATTTTCGCGCCGCGCCAGGTCCTGGAAACGCGGAATGTCGCGCGCCAGATGCTGCCCGTCGCTGTCCATGCACAGAATGAAATCGCTGTCGCGCATACTCTCGAGACACCAGTGAAAACCGGTATAAAGCGCCTGCCCCTTGCCTTGGTTCTGCGCATGATGCAGCAATTCCACATGGGGATGACGCGCAC
>DATMFX010000176.1:0-9458 GCA_035555995.1 Hyphomicrobiales bacterium
CTGGCGTTGTGCGTGGTGCCGGCGATCCGCCACTGCGGCCAGCGGCGACGGATGAAATCGAGCGTCATGCTGGTATCGCCGTAGGTGATGTCGCCGTTCACCGGCTCGATGTCGTGCGGAACGAAGGCAAAGCCCTCACGCTGATGCCGTTCCAGCATCGCCTGTTTGCTGGAACCGTCGCGCCAGTCGGTGTGGGCATTCCAGTAAGCGGGAGGCCGGATGGTGATTACCAGCATCCCCGCGTCGCTGATGTTGGCCCGCAACACGCGCAGCACCGCATCCGCGGTCTTTTCCGACAGATGCGTGAACACGGAAAAGGCATAGATCAGGTCGAAGGTGGCACCGAAGGGCAGGTCATGCGGCACATAGTCGCACTCTGCCAGGTGCCCGGGGCAATTGTGCTGGCGGCACGTGGCGAGCGAAGTGTTCCACGGATCGGCGCCGTAGATCTGTTCCGGATCCACATACCAAGGCAACAGCCGCAATAGCCGCCCCCAACCGCAGCCATAGTCCAGTACGCGACCGGCGATGCCATGCCCCAGATACTGCCGGCAGCCCTTATCCACGGAACGCACGAAATCCAGGCTTTGCGTCATCAGCGTCTGGCCGCTGGCACCGGTCCAATGACGCTGCACGTCATCGCTGGCCATGCTCGGCAGCATCCGCCCCAGGGCGGGCCGGTTTGCCGGCACCTCCAGGAGCAACTCACCAAAGGATTCCAGCGGCAGCTGCCGCAACGCCAGTAGCGCCTCCCCGAAATCGCCCGCGGCGGCGCAGTGCTCGGCCGCATCGATCAGGCTGTCGTGCTTGCGTGCGGTCCACGCCTTGCGCCAGAACAGCATATCCAGCTCCTTACTTCTTATTCGAGGCCTCCATACTAGAAAATCGGGCCGGGCGCGTCATGCCCGCAAATGTAACGTTTTGTGATGTGCCGCCCATGGCGGCGCGAAAAATTTCTCCTGGATTCCCATGGATTCCGCGACTGCGCGCGGAATGACGGGGCTATCGGAATGATGGGCTGCTCTGTCATCCTGCGCGCAGTCGCAGGATCCAGTAGCATAATGCGATTACGGTTTATCGCCGCTGCGTTGTCTACATGTTCAGGAAATGTCGCTTTTACAAAAACAAGACATTCAGGCAGGGCTTGATGACGAGCAAGAGGGGTGGGGTCAAGAAGGTGGCTGTGCCGCAAACGCCGGTAACGCTGGCGTTCCTGGGGAACCTCCCCCTGTTGCGGCGTTTTTTGGCGCGGTTCTTCCGCGAACAGCAGGATATCGAGGATGTTGCCCAGGAGGCGTTTCTGCGTGCCTACGTGGCGGAACAGAGCCGCTCGATCGAGCAGCCCAATGCCTATCTGTTCCGGGTGGCCAAGAATCTGGCGCTGACCAATCTGGAACGCAAGTCGCGGCAGATCGCCTACTATATCAACGAGGCCGGCGATTATCAGTGCGAGTCGGGCGAGCGGCTGGACATCGACGTGGCCGATGGCGCGGAGGCCGAGGTGGAAGCGATGGAACTGCTGGGACTGTATTGCGATGCCGTGGCCTCGCTACCGGGGAAGTGCCGGCAGGTGTTCCTGCTCAGGAAAGTACATGGCCTGTCCCATCAGGAAATCGCCAGGAGAATGTCGTTGTCCCTGAGCTCAGTGGAAAAATACCTATTGAAAGGTATTCTGGAATGCAAAGCGTACATGGACCGGCGCGGCATGGACGCCCATGACGTCAACAGAGCTTTTGGCAGCAAACGGGGGATGGGGACGGAGAGCACCAAGTGAAGGGAACGATAGTCGAATTTCCTGAACACAGGACCATCGAGGCGGAGGCCGCGCGCTGGCTCGTCCGGCTCGATGGCGACACGCCTGTGTCCGACGCCACGCTGCGGGAGCTGCGCGAGTGGCTGGCGCGCAGCGCGGTACACCGGACAACGTTGGAAGGGCTGGCGCGCAACTGGCGCCAGCTGAACGTGCTCACCGAACTTTCGGTGCCGCTTGGACGGCTCGAATCGAAGCGGCGTTCCACGTTTGCGGGCAAGGCCCATGGCCTGCTGCACTGGGGAACGCCTGCCTGCACGGCGCTGTTGTTTGCCGCGGTGCTGCTGTTCGGCGGCGGGTTTTACTGGATGACGTCCCTGTCGTTGTTGGCCTCGAACGGCCTCTACACCACGGCGGTGGGCGAACAGAAGACGGCATTGCTGGCCGATGGCTCGGCGATACTGTTGAACACCAACACCCGGGTGGAAGTGAATTTCAGCAAGGGCTACCGCGACGTCCGCCTGCTGCAGGGCGAGGCGGAATTCACCGTGGCGAAGAATCCGGATGCGCCCTTCCGCGTGTACGTGGGCAAGGAGCGGGTGCAGGCGATCGGCACGGCGTTCACCGTCTACCTGAAGGATTCCGAGGTGGAAGTCACGGTGACCGAAGGGCAGGTGGCGCTGGCCACGCTCGAGCGCGCGGCACAAGCCCAGGCGCAGGCCCAGGCACCCCTTGCCGTGGAGGATGTATCGAGCAGCCCGGTCACGCAGGCGGCGGCCGTGGCGGCCGCCAACAGCTACGTGGAAGTGCTTGGCACCCTGCGGGCGGGGCAGCGCGCCACCATGAAGAACGCACCGGCCCTTGACGATACCGACACGAGCATCCTGAGCGCGGTCGAAAAGGTCGAAACGGTGGAGGGCGATATCGCCAAAAGCCTGTCCTGGCGCAACGGCTACCTGATCTTCTCGGGCGATTCGCTGGAAGACGTGGTGCGCGAGATAAGCCGCTATACCACCATCGAGGTCGAGTTCGCCGACGCGCGCGCCAAGGAAATACGCGTGGGTGGCCAGTTCAAGGTGGGCGAAACCGACGCGATGCTCGAGGTGCTGCAGGCCAGCTTCGGCTTGAAGGTGACCCGCCTCGGCCGCGAGCATGTATTGCTGTCGGTGGCGGAACAGTGAACTGAGCCGCTCAGAGCGCGGGGCTGATCACCAGCAGCGCGCCATCCTGTTCTTCCGTCAATACGTACAGCAGGCCGTCCGGCCCCATGCGGATGTCGCGGGTGCGCTGTCCCAGTTCGCGCAGCAGGTCCTCGCGCGAACGTTCATTGCCGTTTTCGTCGAAGAAGATGCGCACCATGTGTCCGGTGCCCGGAATCTGCCCCACGCGCTGGGCGCCGACGAAGACACTGGTGGTCCAGGTGGGAAAATCCGTGCCGGTATAGAACGCCATTCCCGAAGGCGAGATGCCGGGAATGAAACTGGCCACCGGCATTTCCATGCCTTCCTTGTAGGGAATCGGGGAAATGAAGGGGCCGGGATAATCGCGGCCCAGGCTCACCACCGGCCAGCCGTAGTTCTTGCCCGCCTGGATGATGTTGATTTCGTCGCCGCCGTTGGGGCCGTATTCCGCGCTCCACAGTTCGCCGGTGCTTGGATTCACCGCCAGGCCGGACGGATTGCGGTGCCCCAGGGTGAAGATTTCGGGGCGGTAGTCCGCCTTGCCCACGAAGGGGTTGTCGGCCGGTGCGCTGCCGTCGTCGTTGAGCCGCAGAATCTTGCCGCGCAGGCTGCCGGGATCCTGTCCCGAAGCATCGCGCGTGGCGCCCACGCCCATGTACAGCTTGCCGTCGGTGCCGAAAGTGAGCTTGGCCGCGCCACCGCCGGCGCCATCCCAGGTATCGGTAACCAGCAACTCTTCCACGTCGGTCAGGGCATTCCCCTGCAGATGCCCGCGCGCCAGCACCACCGCAATGGCCTTCGGCTCCGCGGTGATCAGTTTGTTGTAGGTCAGGTAGAGCGATCCGTTGTTGGCGAAATCCGGATGCGGCAGCACTTCCATCAGCCCGAGCAGGCCTTCCGCCTGGACCTCGGGCACGCCGGCAATCGGCTGCGGGTCCAGCTGGCCTTCATGGATGCGGCGCAGGCGGCCTTCGCGTTCGGTGACCAGCATGTCGCCGTCCGGCAGGAAGGCGAGGCTCCACGGATGCACCAGTCCGCGCGCAAGTGCTGTTATCTTGATCTTTGCCTGAAAGGTTTGAATGTTCCAGGGACCGTCGTCGAGCGGCGGGGAACCGAACTGCGCGCTGGCGGTGGAGCACAGCAGCAGCATGAAAACGGCCGACAGGCCGGACGAACGCAGGCGATGGAAACGAGTGGGCACGAGCGGCTCCTTTGGAATGATGATTATGGTTCCTGGTGGCGAGGCAGGATAAAGAGGAACGTACACAGCGTCCAGCGCGGATTGATGGCGTGAAGCCGTTTGGCGGCAGCACGGTGGCGTCGAGGAACGATGAGTAAAATTTGGGGGAAGCGAATTTGCTGGTAATGTTCCTGTATGGTTTTCCGGATAAGTCAAAACGCCGTCATTTATTGGAAAAGCATTACGGGTTTTCACGGCCGGATTGTCTTTTTTAACGGGTAGGGCGCGCCAAACCAACAGGGGGCGCGGAATGTCGAAAAGAGCGCCTGCGGAATCGAAGCGCCGGCACATCCGCGCCTTCCTTGGCGGTACCAAATGATTGAAGGCACCTGCTTGCCTATGATGAGAAGAACAACGTCGATTCATTTGGGTGTACACAGAGGACATGCAAAATTTTTTCATTTCCCGTTGTGGGTATTCGCGCATGGCTAGTCCTAGGAGGAGGGAGAGCCGCGTCGAAGAACATGGAGGTTCCCGTAGACGCCTTCCGCATGAGGGAAATATCGGTAAAAGCCGTTTGATGTCGATGTCGGTACTGCGCGCGTTCGTACTTGGCTGCGCGTTGCTTGCCGGCGCTTTGCAGGGCGCGGAGGAAAAACATCGCCCTGCCGAATTGTTCGACGTCGACATACCCGCCATGAATGCCGCCGATGCGCTCAACAGCCTGGCGCGGCAAACGGGCGCGATAACGTTGTTTCCCTACGACGTGGTCAAGTCACGACAGGCACACCCGGTATCGGGGCGCTACTCGCTGATGGAAGCCATGGCGAAATTGTTGGAAGGCTCCGGGCTGGAAGGCCGCCTCACCGGACTGGAAGTAATCCAGATCTCGGTGAAGAGCACGCCGGAAAGCATGGCTCGTGACGAGGCGGCAAGCCTGACCGATAAGCCTATAGAGGGAAATGACACCATGCGTGACAACAATCAGAAAAAATCGCGTAGTTTGCTGGCCACGGCGATCGCGGCCGTGTTCTCGGGGATGGCGGGCAACGCCGTGCTGGCGCAAGCGCCGGCCACGGGCAATGCCGTCGAGGAAGTCATGGTCACCGGTACCCGCATACGCCAGACCGATGGCATGGTGAGTCCCGTGCCGGTCACGGTGATGACCAAGACCGAACTGGCCAATTACGAACCCGGCGGCACCATTGCCGAACAATTGGATGGCCTGCCGCAGTTCTTCAATACCGCCACCGCGCAGCGCGGCACTGGTGGCAGCATAGTCGCCGGCACCAGCGGCGGCAGCTATCTGGACATGCGCGGCCTTGGCGCGCAGCGCACCCTGGTATTGTTCGATGGCCAGCGCTTGATGCCCGCCGACAAGCGCGGTTCGCCGAACGTGGACATGCTGCCCACGGCGCTGATCCGTTCGGTCGACGTGGTGACCGGCGGCGCCTCCGCCGCTTACGGCGCCGATGCGCTTGGCGGGGTGACCAACTTCGTTCTGGACCGTGAATTCCAGGGCTTCAAGTTCGAGGCCGGCACCGGGGTAACCGAGTTCGGCGATGGCGGCCGCTGGAACCTGTCGGCCGCCGGCGGCACCCAGCTTGGCGAACGCCTGCACGTCATTGGTTCACTGGAGGCACGCCACATCAACCAGATCTGGCGCGATCCGTCCGATCTCGACGAAGACTGGTTCCAGCGCTGGGGACACGTCACCAATCCCGATTGGTACCCCGGCGCGCCCGCCGGCATTCCGCAGCGATTGACGCTGCCCTGGGTGGCTTCCACCGATTCCAGCCCCACCGGCGTCATCTGGGCGCGCTCCAAAAGCTCGCCGCAGCCCACGCCGCTGATTCCCTTCGCCTTCAACGGCATGACCTTCCTGGAAGACGGTTCCGCCGCGCGTCCATTCATCAAGGGCGACGTGTACGCGGCGCCGGAACGTTCCGGCAGTACCATGACGATGTCGGGCGGGCCGGAAGCGAAAGTGCACAACGCCGCGTTCGACGGCGGCCCGCTCGGCAACGAAGTGGTGGGGCGTTCGGCCTTCGGCGGCTTGCAGTATCGCTTCACCGATGCCATCACCGGCTTTGCGCAGGTACTGGCGGGACGTTCGGAATCCAACTTCACGCGTCAGCGCGGCAGCCTGTACCTGGGCGACGGCAAGCATGCCACCGTGTTCCGCAACAACGCCTTCCTGCCGGAGGAAATCGGCCTGGCGATGGACGAGGCCGGCATCGATCATTTCCAGCTGAGCAAGCTCGGCTCCATTCTCGGCACCACCGACGTGGGCAGCGGCGCCGATAACCGCGCCGTGTTCAGCACCTACAGCTGGACGCTCGGCATGGACGTCATGCTGGCCAACGGCTGGGATCTGCGCGCGTCGTGGCAGTCGGGCGAATCCGACAAACGCACCGGCATCTACGATGAAGTGCGTATCGACCGCGTGTTCCTGGCGATGGACGCGGTGCGCGACCCGGCAAGCGGCGCCATCGTGTGCAACGTGCAGCTGTACAACCCCACCGAAGCGCAGCTGGCCGAATCCATCGCGCACCTGGGCCTGGAATCCACCCACGGCGGACCGCTGATGTCGCCCATCGGTTTGGACAATTCCATCCGCGACTGCATCCCCTTCAACGTGATGGGCGCCGGCAACATGAGCCAGGCCGCCGCCGACTACATGAGCACGCCGATCATCGGCGACAGCAAGGTGAAGCAGGATTTCGCCGAGCTGGTGGTCACGGGCGATGCCTATGAAGGCTGGGGCTACGGCGCCGTGTCCATGGCCGCGGGCCTGACCTATCGCGAACAATCGTTCAACGACCACGCGCTGCCGGACGACATCGACGCGCTGGGCCCGCCGCAGAATGCACCGGCAATTGGCATTCGCGGGCTGCCGATCCGCTACTATGCCGGCCTGAACACGCTGCACCAGTTCTCGAGCGTGGCCACGGCAAGCGGTTCGTATGACGTATGGGAATGGTTCGGCGAGCTCAACGTGCCGTTCTGGCAATCGGAAGGGGGTTCGCAGCGTGTCGACGGCAGCGTGGCCTACCGTTCCTCCGATTACTCCAGCGTGGGACGTATCGAAAGCTGGAAACTCGGCGTCGATTTCCAATTGTTCGACGGGCTGCGCCTGCGCATGACCAAGTCGCGCGACGTGCGCGAAGCCAGCTTCAGCGAACGCTTCGATTCGCAGAATGGCGGCGCCAGCATCACCGATCCGCGCAAGGACAACGGCGTGTTCACCACCGTGGTGATCGCCGGCGGCAACCCCAACCTGCGTCCGGAAATCGCCGATACCGTGGTGGCGGGCATGGTGTTCGAACCCGACTGGGTGCCGGGCCTGCGCGTTGCCACCGACTGGTACGAGGTCAAGATCAAGGATGCCGTGGGCACACTTGGCGAACAGCGCATCATCGACGAATGCGAGCTGAACGGCGTGCAGTCGCTGTGCCAGCAGATCGTGAGAAGCCCCATAGACGGCAGCATCGCCACGATCTATAACGTGTTCCTGAACGTGGCGCAGGCCAAGGTGGAAGGGGTGGATTTCGAGGCCGTGTATCGCATGGAACCGGACTTCTTCGCCAACCAGCGCGAAACGCTCAGCCTGCGCGCGCTGGCGGGCTACCTGATCGAACGTTCCGATACGCCGCTCGGCGGCCAGCCCTTCGACATCGCCGGGCAGTTGAACACGCCGGATCTGACCGCCAACCTGACGCTCGGCTACGAGCTGGGGCCCTACGGCATCCAGCTGCAGCAGCGCTACATTGCCGACACCATCCGCAACGTGCGCTGGGTGGAGGGCGTGGACGTGGACGACAACACCGTGGCATCCGGCAACACCACCAACCTGCGCCTGAGCTACGACGGCGAGCTGGAATCGGGCGCGACGTGGCGACTGGAATTGTTCGTCACCAACCTGTTCGACCGCGCGCCGCCGATCATCGCCAGCTCGTCGCCGTACGCGGGATCGCAGACGATCAACTACAACTACGATGTATTCGGGCGCCGTTACCAGCTTGGTTTCAACCTGAATTTCTGAGCACGCGCAGACCGGGCCCCGTTACTCCCCGGCGGGGCCCGGCCTGCAAACCTGGAGGCCGCAAGATGTCTCAGCGTTTTTTGAAAACCCGTTTGCTTGGCGTGCTGGCGCTGGTGGTTGCCTACACTGTGCAGGCGCAACAGCGTCCGGTATTCCCGCTTGGGGACGGGCCCTGGGAATACACTACTTTCGAACAGGGCACGCGCATCCGCGTGTCGGTGGTGAGCAAGGGATTGTTCCATCCCTGGAGCATGGCGTTCGTCGCGGATGATGCGGCGCTGATCACGGAGAAGGAAGGCCGCATCCGCCTCTTGCGCGACGGCCAGTTGCTGGCGGAACCGGTGGCCGACCTGGCCGGGCTCGGCGTGGAGCAGTTGTTCGACATCGTGCTGCATCCCCGTTACCAGGACAACCAATGGGTCTACTTCAGCTACATGAAGCAGGCACCGCGGCCCGACGGCAGCGAAGGCTACTGGGCGGCCACCGCCGTGGCCCGGGGACGTTTCGACGGGCAGCGACTGGTCGATATCGAGGAAGTCTTCGTGGCCGACAGCTGGAGCACCAGCCGCGGCGGCGATGCCGCCCGCATCCTGTTTGCCGCCGACGGCACCTTGCTGCTGACGTCCTCGCACCGCCTCAACCCTGATGCGCCACAGGATCTCGGTTCGCACATCGGCAAGATACTGCGCTTGAACGACGATGGCTCGACGCCGGCCGACAATCCCTTCGTGGGACGCGACGACGTCCGCCCGGAAATCTTCAGCTACGGGCACCGGACCATGATGGGCCTGGCGCGGCATCCGCAAACCGGCGCGATCTGGGAGGCCGAGAACGGGCCGCAGGGTGGCGACGAGGTGAACGTGCTGCAGGTGGGCAAGAACTATGGTTGGCCCCTGGCCACGCACGGGCGCGAATACGATGGCGCGCGCGCCTCCGAGCAGTTCGAGCGCGAGGATCTGGAACCGCCGGAACTGTTCTGGGTGCCGTCGATCACGCTGTCGTCGCTGACTTTCTATACGGGCGAGCGTTTCCCCGCCTGGAAAGACAACCTGTTCGTGGGCTCGATGACCGAAGGACGCCTACCGGGCACGGGCCACATCCAGCGTATCGCGTTCAACGAAAAGGGCGAGCAGCGGCGGGAACGGTTGCTGACCGACCTGCATCAGCGCATCCGCTACGTGGGGCAGGGGCCGGATGGCCTGCTGTACCTGTTGACCGACGAGGACGATGGCGCGCTGCTGCGTATCGAGCCTGCCGAAGGCGCCCTGCCATTGGCGGCGCCACCGGTGGCCGCGGCAAATG
>DATMFX010000177.1:0-12813 GCA_035555995.1 Hyphomicrobiales bacterium
GCCCGCTTCGCGCTGATCAACCGCTACCACGTGGGTCTGTTGGCCGAATTCGCCACCAAACTTTCGGAACTGCCCGACGGCGACGGCAGCCTGCTCGACAACGCCCTGGTGATGTACGGCAGCGGCATGAGCGACGGCAACTCGCACAACCATGACCCGCTGCCGATCGCGCTGCTTGGACACGCCGGCGGCACGTTGGAAGGCAACCGCCACGTGGTGTTCCCGGAAAAGACCAACATGTCGAACCTACTGCTTTCCCTGCTCGACAAGCTTGGCACGCCGCAGGAAACCTTCGGCGACAGCACTGGCCCGCTCACCATCTGAACGCCCGGCGGACGCCATGCCGCCCGGCGTTCTGCAACACCTGGACGCGCTGATCCACGATTTCGCCAGCTCGCTGGACATCGAGGAAACCCTCGCCACCACGCTCGACAGCCTGATGCGCAGCCTGCACACCGAAGCCGCTTCGGTGTTCCTGCTCAGCGAGGATGGCCGCGAACTGCTGTGCCACGCCTGCGCCGGCCCGGTGGATCTGCGCGGCGCCACCGTGCCGCACGGCGAAGGCATCATGGGTGTGGCGATCGCCAGCGGCGCGGTGCAGTTGGTGCGTGATACCCGGGAAGCGCTGCACTTCTACCACCAGTTGGACGAAACCACCGGCTTTCACACCCGGTCGGTGCTCTGCGCCCCGCTGATCGCGCAGGACACCACGCTGGGCGTGATCGAATTGATCAACAAGCTCCCCGACGCCGGCAATCCCGCCGGCCTGTTCGATGCCACCGACGCCCAATTGCTCACCATCCTGGCGTCCTCCGCCGCGCTTGCGATCCGCAATGCCACGCTCGCCGCTGATCTGGTGCGCAACGCCACGCTGCGGCGCGAACTGAGCCTGGCGCGCGGCATCCAGGAAAGCTTTCTGCCGCCGTTCCGTCCCGACGACCCGATCGTGGGCATCAATCGCGCCGCCAAGAACGTCTCCGGCGATTTCTACGACTATCTGCGCCTGAGTGACGGCCGCTACGCCTTCAACATCGGCGACGTGTCCGGCAAGGGCATGGATGCGGCGCTGCTGATGGTGCAGGCCCACAGCCTCTACCACTGTCTGGCCAAGACGACAGCGTCACCCGCCGCGATACTGCGCACCCTCAACAACGAGCTGTGCGAACACGCCACCCGCGGCATGTTCGTGACCATGACCGGCGGCGTGTTCGATCCGCAGACAGGGGAAATCCTGCTGGCAAGCGCTGGTCACCTGCCCGCCATCCACCAGGCGCCGGACGGCCATTTCAGCCACTTTGGCCAGGCGGGACTGCCGCTTGGCATACTCCCGGACCAGCATTTCCAAGAAACGCGCTTGTCGCTGGCTGCGGGGAGCCTGTATTTGTATACTGACGGCCTTTCAGAAGGACTGGCCAGAGTCCTGCACCAGCCGGACGAGATGGGCAACCTGGAGCGGCTGATCGACCGCCACCGCCATCTCCCGCGCGAGAGACGCCTGCAGCAGTTCGTCCTGGAGGCGTCCCGGCTGGACCACAGTTTCGACGACCTTACCGTGTTGCTGATCGAAGAACCCAGATGAGCAAAACCCAAAAGCTGCTGGACTTCCAATTCCCCGCCCGCGCCGATCAGCTCAGCCAGGTAAGGAAACAGCTGCGCGAGGTGCTGGGAACCTGCAGCAAGTCGGAACAGCTGGTGAACTGCATCGTGCTGGCGGTGGGCGAAGCCTGCATGAACATCATCCAGCACGCCTATGGGCAGAGCGAGCAGGGCGACATCGTGCTGGAGGTGGAAAAACGCGGCAACAACGTGGTGTTCAGGCTGACCGATTTCGCCCACCACAAGACCCGCGCCGAGGACATGCGCTCGCGCGAGCTGGACGACATCCGCCCCGGTGGCCTCGGCTGCCACATCATCAACGAGGTGATGGACGAAGTGCAGTTGATCGAGTGTTCCAGCGATTGCGGCAACGTATTACAGATGAAGAAGTGCCTGCGCGGCCTACCGAAATGACGGCGCGGCAATGAAGGGTAGTGACGATAGGGCAGTAATGGTAGGGCAGTAATGATGGAAAGTACCCAAGGACCAGCTATGCAAACCAGCATCAAATCCGAACCAGGCTATGACCTGCTCACATTGAGCGGCGAGGTCGATCTGCATTATTCACCGGCGCTGCGGGAGAAGATCCTGGGTTCGCTTAAAGCGGGCAAAGCACTGCTGGTGGACCTGGAGCAGGTCAGCTACATCGACAGCTCCGGCATCGCCTCGCTGGTGGAAGGCTTTCAAACCGCCAAATCCGCCAAACTGGGCTATGGCCTGTTGAACGTATCGAGCGCCGCCATGCAGGTGCTCACCCTGACCCGCCTGGACAAGATATTCACGATGTATTCCAGCCCCGATCAGTTCTCGACCAGCCTGCAGCCGTAATTCATGACGTCCACGCAATCCCAGACAAACGCCATAGAAGTCCGCAACCTGGTGGTCGATTACGGCCCCCGCCGCATTCTCGATGGCGTCGATCTCGACATTCCCCACGGCAACATCAGCGTCATCATGGGTGGCAGCGGCACCGGCAAGAGCACGCTGTTGCGCTGCATCCTGGGGCTGAAAGAGCCGACCGCGGGCAGCATCCGCATGCTCGGCACGGAACTGACCAGCGCCAGCACCCGCGAGCTCTACCACCTGCGCAAGCAGATGGGCGTGGCGTTTCAGGGCGGGGCGCTGTTCTCCTCCATGTCGGTGGCGGAAAACATCCAGCTGGCGCTGCGCGAACACACCGCACTGGATGAAAGCACCATCCAGATCATGACCCGCATCAAGCTCGACATGGTCAACCTGCTGCATGCCGAGCACCTGATGCCTTCGGAGCTGTCCGGCGGCATGACCAAGCGCGTGGCGCTGGCGCGCGCACTCATCATGGATCCGAAGCTGCTGTTCTTCGACGAACCTTCGGCGGGGCTGGACCCGGCCACGTCGGCCGAGTTGGACGAACTGATCCTGATGCTCAAGAACTCGATGAAAATGACCATCGTGGTGGTCACCCACGAACTGGAAAGCGCCTTCAAGATCGCCGACCAGATTTCCATCATGGGCAAGGGTGTCATGCGCTTCACCGGCACCGTGGACGAAGTGCGCAATAGCGACGACCCCGCAGTGCAGGAACTGCTGTACCGCAAGCCGCGCGACACCATCGTCGATACCGACGCCCACATGAAGGCACTGGTGGGCGATCAGCCCTGAACCGGCGGAGCCATCCATGCATTACCGTCTAGGAAACCCCCTCTCATGATCAAGGCCCTGGAAAGGCTCGGCGCCTACACGCTGGAAAGCCTGGAAATGACCGGCAGGACCTGCAACCTGTTGCTGGTCACGCTCTGGCACATGCTCAAACCGCCCTACCGGCTGTACCCCATCGTGCGCCAGATGTACTTCATCGGCGCCCGCTCGGTATCGCTGATCGTGATCAG
This sequence comes from Hyphomicrobiales bacterium, assembly GCA_035555995.1. Lineage (GTDB taxonomy): Bacteria > Pseudomonadota > Gammaproteobacteria > Pseudomonadales > Pseudohongiellaceae > CAILUG01. Next base: position 3,465 of record DATMFX010000177.1, read on the forward strand.
CGGCCTCACCATCGGCATGGTGCTCGGCCTGCAGTTCTACTACATCCTCGAGCGCTTCGGTTCGGTGGACCTGCTTGGTTCGGGCGTGGCGCTCGGCGTGATCCGCGAACTCGGCCCGGTGATGACCGCGCTGATGGTGGTGGGCCGCGCCGGTTCCGCGATCACCGCCGAGCTGGGTATCATGCGCATCACCTCGCAGGTGGACGCACTCGAATGCATGGCGATCTCGCCGGGCAAGTTCCTGGTAGGGCCAAAAGTGGTGGCCGGCGTGCTGTCGGTGCCGCTGCTCACCGCCATCTTCGACTTCGTGGCGCTGTTCGGCGGCTATTTCGTCGGCGTGGTGATGTTCGGCGTCGCGGAAGGGTCCTACATGAACGGCATGGTCGATGCCGTTTCCTGGGTGGACGTGCGCCTGGGGCTGGTGAAATCCATTATATTTGGGCTGCTGGTCACTTTGATCTGCGCCGCGCAAGGCTACTATATGCACCTGACCAAGGCCGGTTCACAGGGTGCCGAGGGGGTCAGCTTCGTCACCACCAACGCGGTGGTGCTGTCGTCGATCTCGATACTGTTCAGCGATTTCCTCATCGGCGCCCTGCTGCAGTAGCAGCGCCGCCAGCGCATTCCAGGAGAGCTATTCATGAGCAAACTCAACATCCAACTCATCACCGGCCTGTTCGTACTGGTGGGTGTTGCCGCCTTCACCTACGCGGCGGTCAACCTTGGCGGGGTGAGCTTTTCGCCCCAGCCCAGCTACACCCTGACGGCGCGCTTCACCTCCATTTCCGGCCTGCGCAGCGGCGCGCTGGTGGAGGCCGCCGGCGTGCGCGTGGGCACGGTGAGCAACATCGAATTCGACCCCGATACCTACGAGGCGATCGTGAGCCTGCGCATCAACGAAGACGTGCCGGTGCAGGAAGACGCCATCGCCGCGGTACGCACCCAGGGCATCATCGGCGAGAAGTTCATCAAGATCGTGCCCGGCGGCTTCGACGATCTGCTTGCCGACGGCGACGAGATCAGCGACACCGAATCGGCGGTAAGCCTCGAAGAACTCGTCAGCAAATATATTTTCAGCCCCAATTGATCTGCTTTTCGCCTGTGCAGTGAGGTTCGTCATGTCTGCCCGGAAATTCCAGTTGTTGTCTCTCGTCGTTCTGCTGTTGTCCTGCCTGGGCACCCCCATCGCCCAGGCGCAGGACGACGATGACGACTTTTTCGTGTTCGATGAAGAAGAAGGCAACGCCGCGCCCCAGATCGCCGATCCGCTGGAAGGCTTCAACCGCGCCATGTTCGCGGTGAACGACAAGCTGTACCGCTACTTGCTCAAGCCGGTGGCGCGCGGCCTGCGCGTGCTGCCCGTGCCGGTGCGCACCGGTGCCAGCAACTTCTTCAACAACCTGGTCACGCCGATGTCCGCCGCCAGCGCGCTGCTGCAGGGCGACCTGCGCAATGCCGGCACCGAAAGCGCCCGTTTCCTGCTCAACACCACCGCAGGTCTTGCCGGCATTCTCGACCCTGCCACCGACGTGGGCCTGGCACGGGATACCGAGGACCTGGGCCAGACCTTGGGCCGCTGGGGCGTGGGCCACGGCGTGTATCTGGTGTTGCCGTTCGTCGGCAGCACCAGCCTGCGCGAATTTCCCGCCCAGATCGCCAACAATGCCTTCAATCCGCTGTACCAGAACCTCAACGACGAGCAGATCATGCTCATCAACGTGGCCGATGCCGAAGTGGCGCTGTCGCTGGATCAGGACAGCTACGAGGCCTTCTACCGCGACGCGCTGGACCCCTACATCTTCTTCCGCAGCGCCTGGGTGCAGAACCGCGCCGGCCGCGTCGCCCGGTAAAACCCCGAAACTGCGACCCAGGTTTCAGTTCCAGTTAATCCGCACCGGCTAAACTGGCCTCGGCCAGCAGCACGGCTGAGGTATAATTCCGCCCCCACTGGCCAAAAGCCCAAGGAGACAACGATGACGCTACCACGACCCTACGCCGGCCTGAACGCCATCTTCGCCCTGTTCACCCTATCGCTGAGCCTGCTGTTGGTTGCCCCGGCCAGCGCGCAGCGCGACACGCCCATGGAAACCGTGCAGACCACGGTGGATGCCATCCTGGCCATCCTGCGCAAGCCCGATTTCAACTTCGAAACCGACCGCGCGGCCGTCAAGGCCGAGGTTACGAAGGCTTTCGACGCCACTGCCATGGCACAGAGCGTGCTCTCCACCAACTGGCGCAGCGCCTCCAAGGAACAGCAGACGGAATTCCAGGATCTGCTGCTGCAGACCATCGAAAACAGCTATATCGACCGCATCAAGGCCTATACCAACGAAACCGTGAACTACAGCGGCGAAGACATCAAGGGTGACCGCGCCACGGTCAACACCGTGATCGTGGTCCAGAGCGGCAACGTGCCGGTCAGCTACAAGCTGCGCCAGCGCAGCGATGGCTGGTTCGTATACGACGTCGAGGTGGAGAACGTGAGCATGGTCAGCTCCTACCGCGAAACCTACCGCAACATCGTCGGTCGCTCCGGCATGGACGGATTGTTGCAGCAGATGCGCACCAAGCTCGAGGAGCTGAAACAGGCCCAGGGCTGAGAATAATCGGCCTTACTGAATTTCCTCGCTTTTTCCCCTTTGTGCCGACCCTGCCACTTGCCCAGGGTCGGCACAATCGTGTTAGAATTCGCGCCGCTTTTTCCTGACCTGACACACCTTGTCTTTTTTAAAAATCCATCCATGGCCCAAGTTCTCAGCCTGAAAGAGCTGCGTACCAGCAGCGTGCTCAAAACAGAAATCACCAAACTCGAAGACGAAAGGGTGCAGCTGCTCGATCAACTCGAGCGGCAGCGGCAGCTCGAGAAAAAGCTGCGCGAGGATTTGCTCGAGCAGAAGAAAGATTTCGAACATCTCGAAAAACAGTTCGACCACTTCGCCGGCGTCGAGGCCGAGTTCGAGGCGCTGCAGCAGCAAGTGCAGATGGAACGCCTGGAACAGCTGATCGATGGCGACAAGAAGGATTCCCAGGCCAAGACGCAGCTCAAGAAACTGCGCGACGACCTCAAGGAAGCGCAGGACGAACTGCGCGAACTCAAGCAGCTGGACCCGCTGCGCCTCAAGCGCCAGGTGGCGGACCTGAAGAAAAAATCCCAGCAGCAGGCCACCGACAACCAGAGCCTCAACAACGCCCTGGTAACCGCCCGCAAGGAACTCAAGGAAACCACGACCGAAAAGGACAAGCTGCAGGCACAGCTGAAAGCCAGCCTCAGCGGCACCGACTTCTTCTGGCAGTCGGTGGACAGCACCTGGGTACTGTACGAATCCTCCGTGGTACTGAAGGATCAGAGCGTCGACGATCCGGACAAATACAAACGTATCCGCGTGCTCAACACCTCGAGCGGCATGAGCGCGCTCAGCCAGGGCAAGGATGCTGAAGACAAGGCGCTGTGGCTCGGCGACATGACCATTCCCGACGACGTTTCGGTGGAAGCCGGCAAACGCATGCTCGCCATCGCCGCCGAACTGGAAGACGAGGCCAGCTGACCCTCCGGGGGCCACGCCCGCATCGGTCCCCACCCCGGGAAATTCCGGTTGCCGCCACGGCCGGCAGGGCACTGGCCCGTCCAGCCGCGACAATTCCGTCCCAGATGGGTGAGCACTATGCAACTGGAAATGATCTGCACTGGCGAAGAGGTGCTTTCCGGGCAAATCGTCGACACGAACGCCGCCTGGTTCGCCAACGCCATGATGGACATCGGCATCGAACTGCAGTTGCGCACCACGGTGGGCGACCGCATGGACGATCTGGTACGTCTGTTCCGCGAACGTAGCCGCCACGCCGACGTCATCCTGGTCAACGGCGGCCTCGGCCCCACCAGCGATGATCTCTGTAGTGAGGCCGCCGCCCGCGCCGCCGGCGTGAATCTCGTGGAACACCGCGGCTGGCGCGAACATCTCGAAGCCTGGTTCACCAGCCGCAACCGTACCATGCCGGCTTCCAACCTCAAGCAATGCCTGCTGCCCGACGGGGCGATCCTGGTGGACAACCGCACCGGCTCCGCGCCCGGCTTCCGCTTGCAGCTCGACCGCGCTTGGCTGTTCTTCACCCCCGGCGTGCCGTCCGAATTCAAGCCGATGGTCATGGACCATTTCGTGCCGTTCCTGCAGCAGCGCTTTGAACACAAGGTGGCCACGCGTCTGCACAAGTTCCTCTGCTTCGGCCATGGCGAATCGATACTGGCCGAACGGCTGGCACAGCTGACGCTGCCGGATGCCGTCACGCTTGGCTACCGCCCCACGCTGCCCTACGTGGAAATCAAGGTGTTTGCGCGCGGCACCCAGGCCATCGCCGCGCTCGATACCCTGCTGCCGCGGATTCGCGCGCTGCTCGACGACGCGGTCGTCAGCGAAGACCAGCCCAGCCTGCCGGCCGCCGTCCATGCGCTGCTGACGCAAAGCGGCCATACGCTGAGCCTGGCCGAATCCTGCACCGGCGGCCTGCTGGCCAGCCAACTGGTGGAATTCCCGGGCAGTTCCGCATACTTGCTGCATGGCGTGGTCAGCTACAGCAACGCCGCCAAGGAACAACTGTTGCGGGTACCGCACGCGGTGCTGGAACGATATGGGGCGGTGTCCGCCGAAACCGCGCTGGCCATGGCGCGCGGCGCGCGCGCGGTACTCGACAGCGACTATGCCCTGTCCATTACCGGCGTCGCCGGTCCCGATGGCGGCAGCGAGGACAAACCGGTAGGCACCGTGGCCATCGCCCTGTGCGACCGCGAACAATGCTGGGTGCAGGTGCTGCGTTTCTCGCAGCGTGCGCGCGGCGTGATCCGCGCCATGAGCTGCGCCGTGGCGCTCGACATGCTGCGCCGCCATCTGTTGCAACAAACGCCGATCGGACGCTATTCCTTCATACCGGTGGAAGCCGTCCGCCAGGAGAGCAACCATTAAGATCGCGCTTTCCATCCGCTGGAAGCTGCTTCTTTCCATCATCCTGCCGCTGCTCCTGATCGCCAGCGTGGTGATGGGGCTGACCTTGCAGCGCGTATACGATTCCGCCGTCGACACTCTGCGCCAGCAGCGCCTCAACGAAGTGCGCCTGCTGGGGCGCAGCATCGATGCCGAACTCAATTCCATCGCCCGCGTGGCCGAAGACACTGCCGCGTTCCTGCGCATCCAGCCCGACTTCGACAATGCCCTGCTGTACGACATGCTGCGCGAAACCGTGGCCAGCAACTCGCTGATCTACGGCACCGCGATGGCCTTCGAGCCCTACGCCGCCGGCCCCAACCGCCCGTTGTTCGCGCCTTATGTGTTCGGCGACACCTTTGCCACGATGGACATCAGCACCACCACCGGCGACTACACCCAGGGTAGCCATCCCTGGTACACCCTGGTGCGCGACAGCGGCAAGGCGCAATGGAGCGAGCCCTATTTCGACACCGGCGCCGGCGACATTCCGATCACCACCTATTCCACGCCGATCAATCGTCAGGGCGAATTCATCGGCGTGACCACCGTGGACATCCGCCTGGACGAATTGAGTCAGGAAGTGGCGCAGCAGCTCGGCAGCGAACGCTTCATCATCATGAGCGCCAGCGGCCGCTTCATTTCCCACTTCGATACCGCGCTCACGCTCAATTCCACGCTGCAGGAACAGGCCGCGCTGCGCCAGGTGCCGGACTGGCAGGCCACCGCCGACGACATCCTGCGCGGCAATACCGGACTGCGCGTTCTGGACAACCTGTATCTCGACAACGAATTCGAGCCGGGCAACACCTGGGTGCTGTACACGCCGATCGCCTCCACCGGCTGGTTCCTCGCCACACTGTTGTCGGAAAGCGAGCTGACCCAGCCGCTGCGCGAACAGATCCGCATGGCGCTGGCCGGGCTGTCGCTGACCATCGTGCTGATTTTCCTGCTGGTCTGGTGGATCAGCTCGCTATTGTCGCGGCCGATCAAGCGGCTCGAGGCCGCGGTGTCCGACGTGGCGCGCGGCAAGCTCGACACCAACATCGAAAACATCCGCTCGCTCGACGAGTTGGGACGCCTGAGCATCGGCTTCAACCGCATGCTCAAGAATCTGCGCAAGCAGATCGAACTGCAAAGCCAGCAGGAAGCGCACCAGCGCCTGCTGGAACGCGAATGGCAGATGGCACGCGCCACCCAGAGCGCGCTGCTGCCCACCGTGTTTCCGCCGTTTCCCGAGCGCAAGGAATTCGACCTGCACGGTGTCAACCAGGCGGCCAACCACGTGGCGGGCGACTACTTCGACTTTTTCATGACCAACCCGAAAACGCTGGTGCTGGTGATCGCCGACGTCTCCGGCAAGGGCATGAGCGCGGCGCTGGTGATGGCGGTAACGCGCACCATCGTGCGCAACCTGGCGCAAAGCGGCAAGATGCCGGCCGACATCCTGCGCGAAACCAACGAACAGCTGCGCGAAAGCCAGCGCGGCAGCGCCTTCGTCACGCTGTTCCTGGGACTGTACAACATCGCCAGCGGCCGCATGATCTATGCCAACGGCGGCCACACGCCGCCCCTGCTGCTCTCGCGCAACGGCGTGGTGAGCACCGTGGGCGAAGCCACCGGCACCATCGTCGGCATGCTGGAGGAACAGGAATACCGCAACGCCGAATTCCGGGTGCAACCGGGCGAACTGCTGCTGCTGTTCACGGATGGCTTTCCCGAGGCGCGCGCGCCTTCCGGCGAGTTCTACGGCCTGAACCGCATCAAGGCTTTTCTGCAAAGCCACGCCAAGAGCCCGGCAAGCGTGATCTGCGAATCCGCTCTCGTCGAACTCAACCGCTTCCAGCACGAGCATCTGGCCGACGACGTCACCGTCATGGCGCTGCGCCGCAACGCCAGCGGTTTGAGCGGCTTCCTCAACGATCTGGTCAAGGCGCGCGGCGCCTGACCGGCGCTCCAGCGCAAGCCACCCAAGATTCATGGACAAACTGACACTGCGGTATCCGCTCACCGACACCGACCTGGAACAGGACGCCGCCAGCCTGTTGGCGCGGCACTCGGGGCTGTCGAAAATGGCGATCAAGGACGCCATGCGCAAGGGTGCGGTGTGGCATGAACGCGGCAAGCAGCGCAAACGGCTGCGGCGCGCCACGTTCGTCGGCAGGCCGGGCGACGTGCTGCACCTGCATTACGACGCCATGCTGCTGAAGCGCCAGGCGCCACAGGCGCAGCTGCTCAGCGATGAAAAGCGCTACAGCGTATGGGTGAAGCCGGCCGGGGTGCTGGCGCAGGGCACGCTCGAAGGCGACCACTGTTCACTGCTGCGGCAGGCCGAGGTGCAGTTGCAACGCGAAGTATTCCTGGTGCACCGGCTCGACCGCGAAGCGGCGGGCCTGATGCTGATCGCGCACGATCCCAAGGCCGCAGCCGCCTTCTCGCAGCTGTTCGCCGCCGGCAAAAGCGAGGTGCTGCGCAAGCGCTATTGGGTACTGGTGAAAGGACGGCTGGGAGAGGAAGGCAGCATCGAGGCCGCACTCGACGGCAAGGCCGCCCTGACCCGCTACCATCCGCTGCCCGTGGAGGTCACGCCAGCTACTCCCATTGCGGATGCCTCCTGGCTGGAAGTGGAGCTCGTCACCGGCCGCAAGCACCAGATTCGCCGCCATCTGGCCGGCATCAATCATCCGGTGCTTGGCGATCCCCGCTACGGCAGCGGCAATACTTACGCCGCCGGCCTGCAGCTCTACGCCGTCCTGCTGGGTTTCGTTTGTCCGCTCAGGCGGCGCCCGCGCGAATACCGCTGGTCACCATCGCTGGCGCCCGAGCCAGGCCCGCAGCCAGACGGCGCCACGCCATAGCCACTCTGCCGATACCAGCAACCCCTTGAGCATTCCCCAGCCAAGCAGCCGCGCCTGCACGCGCGGCGCGCTGTCGAGAAAACACCGCGCCGTCGTATAAGGCCCCGCCGCCCGGGGATGACGCAGGAAAAAACGTTCCAGCGGCGGGTGGAACCTGGCCGCCACCACCGCGGCAAGCGCCAGGAACACCAGGCCGGGCAGTAGCGGCAGGATCAACCCCACCACGCCAAGCACCAGGCAGCACACCAGAAAAACCAGGGCCAGGGGCTTGTTGAATCCCGCCTCGCTGGCCCCGCCGGGGGATGAATCGGTGTTATCGCGTGTCATGGCGCCTCTCAGTAATAATGCATCGGCTCATCGCGCCGCGGTGCCACAGGGGCCACCAGCACGTAGAGTATCCAGGCGAACCACGACAGGAACACGATGGCCAGGATCCAGCACAGCTTCTCCGCGCCGCTGGTACGGTCGGAACCTGCAATCAAAAAAATCGGCAACAGCCAGATGAACACCGGCGCCAGCAACATCAGCACCACGCCGAGCGACAGCACGGGCACCAGCACCGCGCCGGCCAGGCACAGCGCGATCACTACCAGGATGAAAAGCGTCGTCATGTTGGTCCTCTTCAAGAATCCCGCCACTTGGCTCGATTGCATTGGCGTGGTGACGCGATAACCATAGCGAGCTTTGTGCCAGTTTTATTTTTCTTATCAAAATCAATAAATTGATCTTAAATTAGCGTTTTCAAAGCACTACCAATCACTGCAATCGCCCAAAACATGGTGATTTTCACCAGGTTGCAATGGCAGCGAAGCGCCCTATATCCTGTGGCAGTTGCTGCCACCGAGTAACCACCATGGCCAATTGGCTGATCACACAGAAACAACGCCTGCAGGGCCGCTATCGCAGCGCGCTGCGGGAAAAGGCCATTGCCCAGGCCAAGGTGGAAATCGCACTGGCCGGCAAACGGGTGGGCGACTACGACGAGGAACAGCTGGAGATCATCGTCAAAGCCGAGGAAGACAAGATTCTCGCCAAGTATCGCAACTCGGCCTTCGTGGTACTGTTGCTGGCGCTCGGCCTTACCTGAGGATCGCACGTGATCAATCAGATGCTGCGCCTTGGCGTGCTCATCGCCACAGGGCGTTTTCTCAAGCAGCGCTGGAAGGGCCTGCTGCTGGTATTGGCGGTGTGGCTGGTGCTGTGGTTCCTGCACTCCGAATACGTGAGCTACGTGGAGCTGTCCGGCGACCGGCGCTGGGTGATGCACGCCTCCCTGCTCAAGCTGGCGCTGTATGCGGGTTCGGTGGGACTGTACGTGCTGCTGGTGGAGCGCAGGCTTTGGCCAAAACCGTTGAAGATGCCGCCACCCGCCGCCGCGCCGCAGGCCGGGATACACCACGCTGCCAATACGCCACACAACGCCACCACCCCGGCACAGGCTTCGTCACCGCCAGGTAACGACGGTTTCGATTTCCTGCGTCACAAGCGCAAGTTGAAGGGTTCCACCGACAAACTACT
>DATMFX010000178.1:0-4729 GCA_035555995.1 Hyphomicrobiales bacterium
TCGCCTGGCGCTGACGGTGGCGCTGGTGGCGGGCGTGCTGTTGTTCCTGCCGCGCGCGCCGGCGTATGGCGCCAAGACCATCTTCGTCTGGAAACTGGGATTGTTGGCGCTGGCCATCGGCGCGCAAACGCTGTTGCACACGCGGCTGTTGCGGGTGCGGGGCCAGGAGCCGGCCGCGCCGCTCAAGGGCCTGGCGGTGCTGGCGCTCGCGCTGTGGTTCTTTACCGCGGCGGCGGGCCGCGCCGTGGGCTTCGTGTAAACGCGCCGCCGGGCCATTTTGCTTTTACTGCTAAGCAAAGCAGTAATTCTTGGTTCCGCGCGCTTCCTGCCGGATTTATCGTAGGCCGGCTCGAGTGAGGGCGATACCGATGTCCTGGTTTACCGACAAGGGAATCATGAATCTGTCACCACGCTGGTGGCACTACTACAGCCTTGGGTCATGGCCCGGCTTTGGCGGTATCCCTGAGCTCTTCGATTATCGTTTTCAACCTGAATGGGAGGACGCCATGTCCATCGGCGCCATCAATGCCAGAAACCAGTTCAAGGGCACCGTCAAGGAAATCATCCGTGGTCCGGTGCTATCGGAAGTGGACGTGGAAACCGCGGCCGGCACCGTCACCTCGGTGATCACGTCGCGCTCCATCGACACGCTCAACATCAAGGTGGGCGACGAGGTGCTGACCGTGTTCAAGTCCACCGAAGTGCTGCTGGCGAAAGTGTGAGCGATCCCATGTGCCTGTTGATCCACAAGCCAAGCGCCGCCGCCGTGCCGGACGCGCTGCTCGATTCCGCCGCGGACTACAACCCGCACGGCTACGGGTTGATGGCGTTCGTGGACGGCGGCACCCTGGTGGTGGAGCGGCGTGCCGACACGAAAAAATCCGAGCTGCTGGCACTGTACCGTGAATTTCGCGACTACGAGTGTGTGTGGCACCTGCGCTACCGGACCAGCGGCGCCATCGATGAGCCGAACACGCATCCGATCCGCATCACGCCGCAGCTCTACCTGGCGCACAACGGCACGGTGAACCTGCAGCGGCGCGATCCGCAGCGCTCGGACACCTGGCATCTGGTGGACGATTACCTGCGCCCCGTGCTGGCGCGGCGGCCGGAGCTGTTGCACGACGAATTTTTCCAGGAGCTGGTAACCACTTGGTGCGGTCCGCACAACAAGTTCGTCTTCATGGACGGCGAAAGCCACCGCACGGTGATCGTGAATCGCGCGGGCGGTGTGGAAGTGGAAGGGTTGTGGTTGAGCAATACGCGCTGGTTCGACGCCTCGCGTTTTGCCTGGCGCCAGGCGGGCGCCACACAGGACGCGGCCGGTCCGCGTCTGAGGTTTACGACCTGATGGTCAACGATCCCCTCTGCCCGTCATTGGGCAGTTTTTCGGGATGGTCCCCTCCATCCCGTTTTTTATTACGGCGGCCATCTATGGCCGCCACCCTGGAGGGTCGCCGCCATGCGGCGGCGCGAAAAATTTCTCCAGGAAATTTTTGAGAGGCAGTCATGAACGAGTCAGTGTTCATCATTCCAGGGTTCCACGACAGTGGCCCGGCCCATTGGCAAAGCTGGCTGCAGGCGCGCCTTGGCAACTGCACGCGCTTGACCGGCGTGGATTGGACGCGTCCCGACCTGAGCGCCTGGGTGGACCAGGCGCAGCGGCAACTGCCGGCGCAGGGACGCATCTGGCTGGTGGCGCACAGTTTCGGCTGCCTGGTGGCGGCCACGCTGGCGGCCGTGGTGCCAGAGCGCGTGGCGGGCATCGTGTTCGTGGCGCCCGCGGAACCGCGCCGCTTCGCCATCGACGGCGGCTTGCGCAACACCCGCTACGACTACACGCCGCGCGCCCTGCCCAGCGTGGCGGATCTGCTGCCGCATGAGTTGCCGCTTTCCATCCAGAGCATCGTGCTCGCCAGCGAGAACGATCCCTGGCTGGACTTTGCCGACGCCCAGGCCATGGCGAACCGCTGGCGCAGCCACTTCGTCAATCTCGGCGAAGCCGGGCACGTGAACACGGAAGCGGGTTATGGGCCCTGGCCGGGTTTCCTGCAGCAGGTGGCGCGTCTGCGTGAACAAGGCCCCGGCGCACTGCGGCATTGGACCCGCCGCCTGCTGGAACATGGCGCGGTGCCTGATGAGATTCGCGTAATACGCGAAGTGCCGTCACGCGCCCGCACGCTGCCGCGCTTCGCGTTCTGATTCAAACCGCGCTTGCGCAAACGCTGCGCCGAATCAGGCGCGGCGCTCGCGCGCTTCGTCCCGCTCGAGCCGTTCGATGAGGATTTGCACCTGCTGACGGATTTCCTGCAGCGCGGTGCTTTCCCACAGGCTGGCCTTGGTGGGAGGCCCGACCAGGGTCAGCCGGGGTTCGCTATGGCCATCGGCGCGCAGCGCCTGCCCGGCAAGCGTGGTGGCAAATCCCAGGCCGCTTGCATCCGCCGTCAACAGGCCACGTTCCTGCAGCGCCCGATACAACGGCGAACCCAGTTGCCGGTGATCGGCCTGCGGCCCCGTGCAATTGATCACCCAATCCACCACCAGACTCTGTCGAGTCGTGCCGGCTCTCGGCAGATAGTCGAGCCGGATGCGCGCCGCGTCCGCGGGTATGAGGGCGCTTACCCTGCCGGCAATCACTCGCAATCTCTCCTGCGTCAGCAAGGCGGCGATGCCGGTGGCGCTGGCGTCTGGAATGCGGTGGCGGTGGATTTCCCACAGCGGGCGCAGGTGACGCAGGAAGCGGCGTCTTTCTTTGGCGGAAAATGCGTTCCAGATTGCGGGAATCCGTGGCCGCAGCGCCTCCACCACGGCCTGGAAATCGCTGCCCGCCTGCCGGGCCTTGTCTGCCTCCCATGCGAACCAGCGATACAGCGCCTTGGCCGATACATCGTCCATCGGGAAAGGTGCGGGCACGTAGTGGCCGGCGCTGGTGCTATGCGGCAGCGGCAGCAGGCCGCGCCGCGACAGGGCGATCACGTTACCGGCGAAGCCGGGGCGCCGCTGCAGGCTCAGCGCCTGGTCGACCATGCTCAATCCTGTGCCGATGATCAGCACGGTGGCATCGTTCGCCACCCGATCCAGATAACGGCCATCCCAGGGCGCGGCAACGTAGCGGCCGCTTTGACGCAACAGCGGATCCAGGCCCGGCGGATCGGCGGGCGGAAAGTTACCGGTACATAGATACGCCTGCGCCACGGCATGCGGAACGCCGCGGGCGGTATGGATCAGCAGGCCCTCCGGCGTGGGCACGACATCCACCACTTCGGCATCGATGCGGCTCAGGCGATGGCGCCGGTTGTCCCGCACGGCCTGCTCGAATCGGGCGCTGACGTAATCGCCAAAGCGGTGCCGCGCCACATAGGCCTCCGCCGCGGGCGATTCGCCGTTTTCGCGCAGCCAGGCGAGAAAGTCGTCCGGCGCTTCCGGAAACAGGCTCATCTGGCCGGCGGGCACGTTGAGCAACTGATAAGGCAGCGATGAGGAATAAGCCACCCCACGGCACAGCCTGGCAGGCGTCTTTTCGTAGAGGTGGATGTCGAAGGGTCCGTCCCGGCTCCGCAGCAGGCGCAGGCAGAGCAGGGCGCCGGTGAGGCCGCCGCCGACGATGGCGATACGTAGAAACGGGGGTGATAACGGGCTTGGGGACATCAACTGCACTTCTGTTCCGGATCGTGAACGGCCACCGCACGTGAAGGCGCGGGAAAACGCAACGCCGCAACGGCTTGCGCACTGTTGCCATTACAACATGCGGCGCCGGCATTTGTTGCCAATGCAGCAGCGTTTTTGAGGGTGGGGCGCGGAAGGCCGCTGTTTCAAGGCTTTCGCGTCTTGGCATGGTGGCTGCATTGGCCGGCATGGGACGCATTTTCGTGCGTTTCGCAACCTTGTTTCCTTATCGAATCGACGAGACGTCTGGTCACTATGAAAAGTTCCATGAAAAGCTTCACGAAAACCACGCCCTACCTGACCTCCTTCCTGGCCGTTGCCCTGCTTGGCATCGGTGTTGCCACCACGACTTTTGCCGCCACCGATCCCGCCGACGTGAAAGTGCTCGAGCGCACCGAGTTCGATGCGCTGCTGGCGCAGCCGCAGGATCTGGTGGTGATCGATCTGCGCCGCCCCGACGAACTCACCAGCATCGGCGGCTTTCCCGTGTATCTGAGCATCCAGGTGGGCGAACTGGGCGAGCGGCTGGCCTGGATACCCAAGGACCGCACCGTCGTGACGGTGTCGAACCATGCCGGGCGCGCCAAGCGCGGCGCCGCGTTGTTGATCGACGCCGGCTTCGACGTGGCAGGGGCTGCGGGCGCGCAGGATTACGAAGCGCAGGGCGGCACGCTGAGCCGCATCGCGCCGCCCGCCGCCAATTAATGATTTCTGCTGTGGAGGCACCGTGGAATGATCGGCGCCTCCCTGCCGGGACGCACGCGCAGCAGTTTTGAGGTGGCTTCTAGGTGGCGCCGAGGAAACCGTGGCGTTTGAGCAGCGTGCGCACCACGTTGCGGGAGATGCCGAGTAGATTGGCGGTATGCACCTGGTTGCCGCCGCTGATGCGAAAGGCTTCGCCGATCAACAGCCGTTCGACGGTGTCGAAATGCGGCCCGGGTTCCTGGTTCACCAACAGCTTGCGCAATCCCTGCACCAGCAGCACCTGGGCGCTGTCGCTGCCCGCTGCCGTGACCGAGCCTGCCTGCGTCGCGGTGCCGTCGCGCCAGCCGCCGGTAACCTT
>DATMFX010000179.1:0-8958 GCA_035555995.1 Hyphomicrobiales bacterium
AGGTTGAAGAAGGTGGCCACGCCTTCCAATTCGTCGGGCGGAATGTCCAGGTACTGCGCCACCGCCAGCAGGCTCTCGTCGGATACCCAGCCCTGGTATTTTTGAACGATCTTGAGCGCTTCCAGCCCTACCGCCTGTGCATAGGGGTAATGGGTCTTTTCGTGCTCGATCTCGTGGATTTCTTCCGGCGTCAGCTGCCGGGCCCTGGGAGCGGTGCTGGCGATGATGTTGCTCATACGTGTTCTCTCTGAATCTGCCTCTGGCTCAGCGGTCGACGTCCGCCATCACGAAGTCGGTGGTGGCCACCACCGCCGTGAAGTCGGCCAGCATCAGGCCGCGGCTGAGCGCCGGGATGGCCTGGATGTGAATGAAGGACGGCGTCCGGATGCGGGTACGGTAGGAACCGATGCCGCCGTCGTTCACCAGGTAATACATGTTCAGACCCTTGGTGGCTTCGATGGTGGTGGTCACTTCGGTCGGATCCATCACCGGCCCCCAGCTGACGCTGAGGAAGTGGTTGATCAACGTTTCGATGTCGAGCTTGGTCTTTTCCTTGATCGGCGGCGTGGTCAACGGATGGTCGGCCTTGTACGGACCCGACGGCATGTTTTCCAGGCACTGCTTGATGATGCGGCAGCTCTGGCGCATTTCCTCGACGCGCACCGCGGCGCGGTCGTAGCAGTCGCCGTTCACGCCGATCGGCACGTCGAACTCGAAGTTCTCGTAGCCGCTGTACGGACGTTGCTTGCGATAATCCCATTCCAGGCCGGTGGCGCGCAGCGCTGGGCCGGTCATGGCCCAGTCGAAGGCCCCGGCGGTGTCGATCACCCCTACCCCGCGGGTACGCTGCTTGATCACGGTGTTGTCCATGATCATCTTGTCGTACTCGGCCAGACGTTTGGGGAAATAGTCGACGAACTCGCGGATCAGCTTGTCCCAGCCATTGGGCAGATCCTGCGCCACGCCGCCGATGCGGAACCAGCCCGGATGCATGCGCGCGCCGGTGATGGATTCGATGATGTTGAAGGCTTTTTCGCGATCCACGAAACAGTAGAACAACGGCGAGAGCTGCCCCAGGTCCACCGCCCAGGTGCCGTAGAACAACAGGTGCGAGCAGATACGGAAGAGTTCGCACAGCATCACCCGGATCACCTTGACGCGTTCGGGCACTTCGATGCCGGCCATCTTTTCCACCGCCATCACATACGGCAGGTTGTTCATCACCCCGCCCAGGTAGTCGATGCGGTCGGTGTAGGGAATGAAGGTGTGCCAGGTCTGGCGTTCGGCCATCTTCTCGGCGCCGCGATGGTGGTAGCCCACGTCGGGCACCACGTCCATCACGTTCTCGCCATCGAGCTGCAGCAGGAAGCGGATGACACCGTGCGCCGCGGGATGGTTGGGGCCAAAGTTCATGAACATGTATTCGGAGGCGGGGCCTTCGGTCTTCAGGCCCCACTCATCCGGCTTGAAGCGCAGCGCTTCCTGCTCGGTATCCTGGATCTCGTCGCTCATGCGATACGGTTCCATCTCGGTGGCGCGCGCCGGATGGTCCTTGCGCAGCGGATGGCCTTTCCAGGTGGGCGGCAGCAGGATGCGGCGCAGGTGGGGATGTCCGCTGAAGGTGATGCCGAACAGATCCCAGCACTCGCGCTCCTGCCAGTTGGCGCTGGACCACAGCGGAATGACGCTGGGAATGTTCAGGTCGTTTTCCTGCAACGCCACCTTGAGGCGGATGTCGCAGTTGCCGGAAAAAGACGTGGGGTGATAGACCACGGTGAAATCGGAGGCGGGCTGCCCTTCGCGATGGATGCGCACACGCTCGTCGATGGCGGTGAGGTCGAGCAGCATCTCGTAGCGCGGACGGGCGTCGTCACGCAGATACCTGAGCACTTCCACGATCCTGTCGCGCGTTACCCACAGAGTGGGCATGCCTTCCGCGGTGTGCTGGCGCACGAAGGTGGATTCCCCGAACTTCCGGTACAGACCCGCGATCACGGCGGGCAGTTCAGCTGTCTGACTGGCGGTATTGGCGCTCACTGACATTCTCTTCTGGCTGATCGGGCTGAAACCGGGGTCAGAGTCCGGTTTGCTGCCTCACTGTTTCGATGACCCACTTTACCCAAGTGAAATCGGGCTCTGACCCCGACTTCTTGCCGGCTTCAGGTTTCGTCCGGACTGCGCAGCTCGGTGGCGGCAATGCGCTGTGCCAGGCGGGCATCGCGTTGCACGACGTTCTTCTCGCGCTCGTAGACTCCCTGGTCGTTGATCACCCAGGAAACGGGGCGACGTTTGTTGCCGATGGAATCCTGCAGCAGGGTCAGCCCCTGCAGCAACGCCTCCGGACGCGGCGGGCAGCCGGACACGTACACGTCCACCGGCAGGAACTTGTCCACGCCCTGCACTACCGAGTAGATGTCATACATGCCGCCGGAGTTGGCGCAGGAGCCCATGCAGATCACGTAGCGCGGCTCCATCATCTGTTCATACAGGCGCTGCACCACCGGCGCCATCTTGCGGAACACGGTGCCGGCGATGATGATCATGTCGGCCTGGCGCGGGGTGGCGCGAAAAACTTCCGCGCCGAAACGCGCGATGTCGTGCCGGCTGGAAATGGCGGTGGCCGCTTCCACGTAACAGCAGGACAGGCCAAAGTTGAACGGCCACAGGGAGTTCTTGCGGCTCCAGGCCAGCATGTCCTCCAGGGTGGTCATGATCACGTTCTTGCGAATGTAATCGTCGAATTGGTTCATGCCCGGACTGGGCGAATAGGTTTCTTCGGGTTTGACCAGTTCCCAGCTCATTAGTGTGCTGCTCCTGTGTGAGAGGAAGTGGCGCCGTGATCGTCATGATGACCGTGGCTGTCATGTGCCGTTCCCGGCATGGCGCGCCGCGCGCGGGGCCCTACGTTGACCACCCCACCCTCGCCGATCAGGTTGGCCCGGTCGTCGCGCTGCCGCTGCGTGCGCCATTCCAGCGCGCCCGAACGCCACAGGTACAACAGGCCCGAGAGCAGAATGAAAATGAACACGGCCACTTCGACGAAACCGATCCAGCCCGACTCGCGGATGGAAATGGCCCAGGCAAACAGGAACACGACCTCGAGGTCGAAGATGATGAAGAGAATGGCGGTGAGATAGAACGGAACAGCGATGCGGATCTGAGGCGAACCGGTCGGTACCACACCGGATTCGTAAACGTCATCGGTGGCATGATCCCGGCGCTTCTGGCCAAGCAACGTCGACACGCCAAGCAGGCCGACGATGAGCACGATCACGATCACGGTATAAACGAGCAAGGGCCAGAGATCTGTATTCACGCCGGAATCCTGTTCAGTTTGTCAGTAGTTAGGGTCACGCGATAACCAGAACGGCAAGGTGGTGCTGGCGACTCCACTGGGATGTCGAGGTGGTCGAACCGGCCGGCCCGAACGGGGACACGGGGCGCAGGTCACGAAGCCCGTTTGATCCCACGATTGCTGGGCAAATACGCCGGGTTACCGTGCGTTTCAAACGGGGCGCCATTTTCCACATCCACACTGTTTCTTCAAGTTTTTTTAGCGCGAAGATTGGGCCTTCGGCTGGGGTTTTCGCGCGGATACGCACCGCTTTGCCACGCAAATGAGTTTGACTCTCATTAGCCGAAAAATACGCGTCATTTCTCGTTAGAAAACCCGGTTCATTCCATCCAGCGCAGCCACCTTGTAAGCCTCTGCCATGGTCGGGTAATTGAAGGTGTTGTTGAGAAAATAACGCAGCGTGTTGCCACCGTTCTTCTGGTTCATGATCGCCTGGCCGATGTGCACGATTTCGGAAGCCTGGTCGCCGAAGCAATGGATGCCGAGTATCTCGAGCGTGTCGAAATGAAAGATGATCTTGAGCATGCCCACTTCGTCGCCGGTGATCTGCGCGCGCGCGATGTTGCGGAAGAACGCCTTGCCCACTTCGTAAGGCACCTTCTTTTCGGTGAGCTCGCGTTCGTTCAGGCCAATGGTGCTGATTTCCGGAATCGTATAAATGCCGTTGGGAATTTCCTGCAGCGGAAAGAACGCGTCCGGATTGAAGATGGCGTTGCACGCTGTCCTGCCCTGGTCATAGGCGGCGCTGGCAAGTGCCGGCGGGCCGATCACGTCGCCGGCGGCGAAAATGTTCGGCACCTTGGTCTGGTAGCGTTCGTTCACCTCCAGCTGGCCGCGGCGATTGGCGGTCAGTCCCAGGCAGTCGAGGTTCAGCCGGTCGGTGTTGCCGGTGCGGCCGTTGGCCCACAGCACGATGTCGCTCTTGATCTTCTTGCCCGATTCCAGGTACGTGATGATGTGGTCATCGTAGTACTCCATGTGGCTGAAGTGTTCTTCATGCCGGCAGCGCACGCCGAGGTTGCGCAGGTGATAGCTCAGGGCTTCGGAAATTTCGCTGTCGAGGAACGATAGCAACGAGGACGCCGGATTGATCAACTCCACCTTGACGCCAAGCCCGCCGAATATCGACGCGTATTCGCAGCCGATGACACCGGCGCCGATGATGGTGAGCTTGCGCGCGGTCACGTTGAGATCGAGGATGGTGTCGCTGTCGAATACCAGCGGATGGTTGAAGTTCACCGTGTCGGGGCGATAGGGACGCGAGCCGGTGGCGATGATGAAGTTGTCCGCCTGCAGTTTGGTCTTGTGCCGGCCCTGGCTGACCATCACCGTCTGCTCGTCGACGAAGCTGGCGCTGCCGTAGATCACCGGCACGAAATTGCGCTCATAGAAATTGTTGCGCAGGCTGCCCTGCTCGTGCACCACGCGACCGGCGTGTTTCATCAGTTGTTGGAAGGTAACGTGGTGCGCGTCGCCGAACTCGCGGAACATCGGGTTGGTCTTGAACTGGATCACCTGCTTCACGCCGTGGCGCAGCGCCTTGGAGGGAATGGTGCCCAGGTAGGTGCAGTTGCCGCCGGGACGGGCCTTGTCGCAGATCAGCGCCACCTTCTTGCCGAGCTTGACGGCGTTCATGGTGGCCGATTCGCCGGCCGGTCCGCTGCCGATCACGATCAGGTCGTAGCCCTGGCGCGGAGTGGGCGGCGGCGCGGGTTGCGGGGAGGCATGCTTGTCGGCCTTGGTCTTGGTCTTCGTTTTGTTGATAGAGCTCATGGCGTACCGAGGGTAGGAAACCTTTCCTTGAATTGTTGTGAGGATTGTGCTGCAAATCCCTGATTTGCGGGAATTATAAAATAAGCGGCCAGGTTCAGGCTATCAGCAAGCCGTAAACCTTCGTCCGGCCCGAGCACCATCAGCGCAGTGGCCCAGGCATCGGCCAAGGCGGCCTGCTCACTTACCACCGTCACCGCGGCCAGCGCATTGTCCACCGGCCACCCGGTGCGCGGGTCCAGTTCGTGCGAATAACGCCTGCCGACGATTTCGCGGTAGTTACGGTAACCGCCCGAGCCCGCCAGGGCCAGTGGCAATGCGCCATTGTCCAGCACCGCGAACGCGCTTGGCGGTCCATCGAGCGGCGCCTCGATGGCGATGCGCCAGGGCCGGCGGTCCGGCCGGGTACCGGCCACGCGCAGTTCGCCGCCGATTTCCAACAGGTAATTGGCGATGCCGCGCTGTTCCAGCATGTCCGCAAGCACGTCCACCGCATAGCCCTTGGCGATGGCCGACAGATCCAATTCCACCGGCGCCGCGCGCCGCACCTGGCGGCCGGTGCCAAGCACCAGTTTTTCCATCCCCAGCCGCGCACGCGCCGCCGCGATCGCTTCATCATCCGGCAGATGATCGCCGGCGGGATCGGGACCAAAGCCCCACAGCCGCACCAAGGGCCCCACGGTGGCGTCGAAAGCGCCGCCGCTTTGCCGGTACACGGTTTGCGCCATGGCCAATACCGTATGCAGCTCCGCCGATACCACAACCGTGCTGCCCATCGGCGCGGCATTGAGCCGGTTCAGTTCGGAATCCGGCGCATAGGTGGAAAAAATCTGCCGGTCGAGCCGGGTGAGCGCGGCCCCAAGCACCAGGGCAAGCGTGGGATCCTCGGGTGCCTCGCTCCAATACTGCAGGCTCCAGGAGGTGCCCATGGTGTGGCCATCGAGGTGCCGCAGCGGCGCCACCGCCATGCTCCGCCACACGCCCCACCCCGCCAGAAGCAGCAAAGCGCCCATGGCGAGGCCGATGAGCGCTTTGCTGGACATACGGGGGAACACGGCCGGCCTTAGCTGTCCATGCTCTCGTTTTCGGGATAGGACAGATGGTTCACGCCGGCCATCTTGCTGACCATGCGCACCACCTGGTTGCAATAGCCGAATTCGTTGTCGTACCACAGGTACAGCACCAGGTTCTTGCCGTTGCCGATGGTGGCGGTGGCATCGAGTATCGACGCCTCGCGCGAACCGATGAAGTCGCTCGACACCGCATCGGGCGATTCGGTGTAGCCGAGCTGGTTCTGCAGCGGCGAATGCAGCGCGATCTTGCGCAGGTATTCGTTGATCTCTTCCTTGGTACAGGCGGTTTCCAGCGTCAGGTTGAGAATGGCCATGGACACGTTGGCCACCGGCACCCGCACCGCATTGCCGCTGAGCTTGCCGGCAAGCTCGGGCACTGCCTTGGACACGGCCTTGGCCGCGCCGGTTTCGGTAAGCACCATGTTCAGTGCCGCGCTGCGGCCACGGCGGTCGGCCTTGTGGAAGTTGTCGATCAGGTTCTGATCGTTGGTGTAGGCATGCACCGTTTCCACGTGGCCATGCACGACGCCATAGCGCTCGTTGATCAGCTTGAGCACCGGCGAAATGGCGTTGGTGGTGCAGGAGGCGGCGGTAATGATCCGGTCGCCCGGCTCGATCGTGTGATGGTTGATGCCGTACACGATGTTCTTGAGATTGCCCTTGCCCGGCGCGGTCAGGATCACCTTGCTCACGCCCTTGGACTGCAGGTGTTTGGACAGGCCTTCCTCGTCGCGCCATTTGCCGGTGTTGTCGATCACCAGCGCCTCGGAAATGCCGTAGGCGGTGTAGTCGATGCTGTCGGGGCTGTCGGCGTAGATGAAATGGATCACGTTGCCGTTGGCGATGATGCGGTTGTGTTCCTCGTCCACCCGCACGGTGCCCTCGAAGGAGCCGTGCACGGAATCGTTGCGCAAGAGGTTGACGCGCTTCTGCAGGTCGCCGTCACCGCCCCGGCGCACCACCACCGCGCGCAGGCGCATGATGGAACCGTTGCCGGTCTGTTCCAGCAACAGGCGCGTGATCAGACGGCCGATGCGGCCGAAGCCGTAGAGGACGATGTCCACCGGCTTGTCGATGGGTTTGTGGTCGCGGTCGACCAGATGCTTCAGTTCGCCGGCTACCCAGCTGTCGACGTCGATGCCGCGGTTGCCTTCGGCTTGCTGCATGTAGCCCACGGTGAGCTTGCCGAGATCGATCTGGCAGGGGCAGAGATTCAGTCGCGCCAGCGCCATCAGCACCGGATGGCTTTCGAATTCGGACAGCTCGTTGCGGGCGATCTGGCGCACGCGGCGGTGCGACTTCATGATGTCGGCCACGGAGCGGTTGGTCAGAGTTTTGCCGTACAGGTACACCTGCACGCCCTTCTCGTTCTCCAGCCGGCCCAGAACCGGCAGCATTTCCTGCGCCAGCGCCTCGCGCTGCTTCCAATCGTTGAAAAAATCTTGTTCGAGGTTGGGTCTGACCACAAGGTTGTCCTAATCAGCTGGAAACGAAAGTCGGTTGGGAACAAAGCCGGCATATTATCCAGTCCACCACCACGCTTGTCCAACTGCGAGGCACCCCAGGGATAGGGTATACTGCGCCACTTTTTCGAGCCATTTCACATAATGCCCGTGCCGTACCCTCTCGATCTGGACCAATTGCCTCCTTTGCCCGGTCCAGGCCAGCGGCAATACTGGGGTGGCCTGCAGGGGGCGGCGCCGGCCCTGGCGCTTGCGCGCGCCGCCCTCGCCCACCCCGGCCTTACCCTGCTGATCACCGAAAGCTCGCGCCAGGCCGACCGCCTGTACGCGGAACTGGAATTCTTCCTGGCCGACAGCGGCGAAACGCTGGAACTGCTGGCTTTTCCCGATTGGGAAACGCTGCCATACGACAATTTTTCGCCGCACCAGGACATCATCTCCGCGCGCCTCGCCACGTTGCACCGCCTTCCGCACGTGCGGCACGGCGTACTGATCCTGTCGGTGACCACGCTGCTGCATCGCCTGCCGCCGCGCCATTACATCGACGCCAATACGCTGAGCCTGAGCGTGGGCCAGCGCTTCGTGATCGACGACATGCGCCGCACGCTCGAGGCCGCCGGCTATCAAGCGGTCGATTCAGTGTACGAACATGGCGAATACGCCGTGCGCGGTGCGATCATGGATCTCTTTCCCATGGGCAGCGCCACGCCTTATCGCATCGAATTGTTCGATGACGAAATCGACAGCCTGCGCATCTTTGCGCCCGACACCCAGCTTTCCACCGACAAGGTGCAGGAAGTGCGCCTGTTGCCGGGGCGCGAATATCCGCTGCATCCGGAAGCCATTGCCGGTTTCCGCCAGGCCTTTCGCGCCGCCTTCGACGTGGACGTGCGCCGCTGTCCGCTGTACGACGACATTTCCAAGGGCCTCGCCAGCGCCGGCATCGAATACTACCTGCCGTTGTTCTTCCCCGATCTCGTCAGCCTGTTCAGCTATCTGCCGGCCACGCCGCAATGCCTCACGTTCGGCGAAATCGGTCAGGGCGCCGAACAGTTCTGGCGTGAAATACGTTCGCGCTTCGAGGAACGCTCGATAGACCGTGAACGCCCCATCCTGCCGCCCGAACGCCTGTTCCTGAGCCTGGACGAGTTGTACGGCGCGCTCAAGCCGCTGCCGCAGTTGCAACTGCACAGCCGCCAGATGGAACCGCGCGCCGGCACCTACAACCTGCCGCCGGCGGAATTTCCCGACCTGGCGGTGGACGCCAAGGCGGAACGGCCGATGGCGCGCCTGGAAA
>DATMFX010000180.1:0-2722 GCA_035555995.1 Hyphomicrobiales bacterium
GTGGCGTTGCTGGCGGAGCGCGTGATCGAGGGCAGCGTGGGGCATTGGGGCGAAACGCCGATGGCGCCTCATCCGCAGCTCAGCCGCGAGCAGGCGGAAGCCATGGTACGGACGATATTCGCAGGACCGTGATTCGGACTCAGGGGGGCCACTGATCAGGACTGTGGGGTTCCACCAAATCCAGCGAGTTCGATCACCCAGCCGAAGCCGGGCGCCACGGGCCAGACCGTGGCGTTCCACCAAATTGACCGTAGAGACGCCAACACGGTTTCTATGGCATCCTGCGCGCTTCAAAACGTCCGCCCGCCATCGCCAGGCCACCTCATAACAACAGGACCCGCATGAAACCCGCCCGCATCCTCTTCGCCAGCCTCATCGGCACCACCATCGAATTCTTCGACTTCTACATCTACGGCACCGCCGCCGTCCTGGTATTCCCCAGCCTGTTCTTCCCCAACAGCGACCCCACCACCGCCACGCTGCAATCGCTCGCCACCTTCTCGCTGGCATTCCTGGCGCGGCCGGCCGGTTCGGCGCTGTTTGGCCACTTCGGCGACCGCATCGGCCGCAAGGCCACGCTGGTGGCGGCGCTGCTGACCATGGGACTGTCCACCGTGGCGATCGGCCTGTTGCCCACATACGCCGCGATCGGCGTGTGGGCGCCGGCGCTCCTGGCATTGTGCCGCTTCGGCCAGGGCATCGGGCTTGGCGGCGAATGGGGCGGCGCGGTGCTGCTTGCGATGGAAAATGCGCCGCCTGGCAAGCGCGCCTGGTATGGCATGTATCCGCAGCTTGGCGCGCCGATCGGTTTCATCCTTTCCACCGGCGTGTTCATCCTGCTGAGCGCGGTGCTCACCGACGTGCAGTTTTTCGCCTGGGGCTGGCGTATTCCCTTCATCGCCAGCGCGCTATTGGTATTCGTGGGACTCTACGTGCGGCTGCAGCTCACGGAAACGCCGGCTTTCCAGAAAGCCATCGACCAGAACGAACGCGTCAAGCTGCCGATACTGCACGTGTTCCGCGATCATGCCGCCACGTTGACGCTTGCCACGGTGGCCGCCATCACCACGTTCGTGCTGTTCTATTTGATGACGGTGTTCACGCTCAGCTGGGGCACCACGGCGCTTGGTTTCGTGCGTGAGCAGTTTCTGGAACTGCAATTGATCGGCGTGCTGTTCTTCGCTGCCACCATTCCGCTGTCGGCGGTGGTGGCCGACCGCATCGGCCGCTATCCGATGCTGATGCTTGCCACGCTGGGCATCATCGGCTTTGGCCTCCTGCTCGGACCCTTGTTCAGCAGCGCCAACAGCCTGCTGGTGGTGGTGATGCTGTCGCTCGGACTGGCGCTGATGGGGCTTACCTACGGCCCGCTCGGTACCGCGCTGGCGGAAATCTTCCCCACCGCGGTGCGCTACACCGGCGCGTCGCTGGCATTCAATTTCGCGGGGATTCTTGGCGGTTCCTTCGCGCCTTACATTGCCACCTGGCTAGCTGATGGCCACGGCATCGCGGCGGTGGGGTATTACCTGAGCGCGGCGGGGCTGTTGACCCTGGGCGCGCTGCTGGTGATTCACCGGCGTGAGACGGCCGATGGCGGTTCCGCCACTCAGGGCGTGTCGGAAGCCGCCTGAACCGGCGTGTCGTCCACGTCGGCGAAGTAGTCGTCCTGGCGGGTTTCATCGTGGCCACGCGGGACGCGCGCCAGATCCAGGCCCACCGTGGCGGCGGCCGCCACCAGCGCATTCAGGCCGAAGGCCGTCAGCGCGATGTAGCCCATTTCACCGATCATGGGGATCAGCGCCACCGAGCCGGCGAAGTGGTTGCCGGTGGCGGGATTGATCACGTTGTATGCCGCCAGCGTGCCGTAGAGCATTCCTGCGGCCCAGCCGGCCAACAGGCCCCAGCGGTGGAACCAGCCCGTGTACAGGCCGAACACGATGGCGGGGAAAGTCTGCAGTATCCAGATGCCGCCAAGCAGCTGAAAGTTGATGGCGTTCTGCTTGTCCAGCGTCAGCACGAAGATCAGTGCAAAGCCCTTCACCAGTAGCGATACCAGCTTGGACACCTTGGCTTCCTCGGCGTGGCTGGCGTTCGGCTTGAGCCATTCCTTGTAGATGTTGCGGGTAAAGGTGTTGGCCGCGGCGATCGACATGATCGCGGCTGGCACCAGTGCGCCGATGGCGATTGCCGCGAAGGCCACGCCGGCAAACCAGGCGGGGAACGAATCCTCGAACAATTGCGGAATCACCAGCTGTGCGTTCGGCACGCCGTCCAGGCCTACCGGCTGCGTGCCGGCGGCGATCGCCACCCAGCCAAGCAGCGCCAACAGGCCCAGCAGAAAGGTATACACCGGCAGCACGATGGCGTTCTGCCGGATCGTGTCGCGGCTGCGCGACGCCAGCGTGGCGGTAATGGAATGCGGATACATGAACAGCGCCATGGCTGATCCCAGCGCCAGCGTGGCGTAGGCCCAGTAGGCGTCCGGACCGGGAATGAACACGCCGGCTGCGTTGCCGGTGGCCGGGTTGAGGCTGGCCATTTTCTCCTGCGCGGCATCGAAGATGTGCGCCCAGCCGCCCACACGCGAAGGCAGGTATACCACCGCCACCACGATCACCACGTAGATGATGGTGTCCTTCACGAAGGCGATCACCGCGGGCGCGCGCAGGCCGGCGGAATAGGTGTAGGCGGCAAGCAGCGCAAAGGCGATGAACAGCGGCAG
>DATMFX010000181.1:0-8145 GCA_035555995.1 Hyphomicrobiales bacterium
TGCTGGACGGCAGCGGCCCCGCCGAACAGCACGCGCCGAAGCTGGAAGACTATCCAAAAATCACCTGGGACGTGGGTCCAAGCGCGCGCCGCGTCGATCTGGACACGGTCACCCGCGAGGAAATCGCCACCTGGAAACCCGGTGAAACGCTGTTGCTGTCAGGCAAAATGCTCACCGGCCGCGACGCCGCCCACAAACGCATGATCGAACTCTACCGCAGCGGGCAGGGCCTGCCGGAAGGCGTGGACCTGCAAGGCAAGTTCATCTACTACGTGGGGCCGGTGGATCCGGTGCGCGACGAAGTGGTTGGGCCTGCCGGTCCTACCACGTCCACCCGCATGGATAAGTTCACCGATGAACTGTTGGAGAAATCCGGTCTGATCGGCATGATCGGCAAAGCCGAACGTGGCCCGGAGGCGATCGCGGCGATCAAGCGGCATCAGGCAGTGTACCTGATGGCGGTGGGCGGTTCGGCCTATCTGGTGTCCAAGGCGATCCGCAAGGCGCGGGTGGTGGCGTTCGAGGAACTCGGCATGGAAGCGATCCATGAATTCGAGGTGCAGGACATGCCGGTGTCGGTGGCGGTGGATGTCAACGGGGAGTCGGTGCATCAGAGTGGACCGCAGTTGTGGCGGCAGAAGATTGCCGAGGCGCAGGCGGTGGAGGTCAAGTAAGGGCTGGGTTTTTCTTTGCCCGGTCCCTGTGCGTAACACGGAAGGTTGATGCAAAGCCTCTGTCGTCCCTGTTGACCAGCCAGGGGCGTCGTAGGGCCAGGGATGGCCCGGAGCCGAGCGCCACAGGGATGTGCTTGCAGCGTACCCTGGCTGGTCAACAGGGACGACAGAGGCGCCACCGTATTGATGCGGGCTACTAAATTCCACAAAAAAATTCCCACGCAAAAAAAAAGCGCCAGAGGCCGCACGAAGCTGCACACTGGCGCCAGTTCCTACCAGCCTGGTAGAAATCAGAAGGCCATATTCAGCCCCAGTCGGAAGATGCGTCCACGGGCTTCATAAATGTTGCTGGTGGACGTGGTTTGGGCGCCGTGGCGCAGCGGGTCTTCCGCATCCAGTGCATTCACCACTGTGAAGGTCAGGTCCGTGTTCCACTGGGCCAGGGAATAGCCGTAGGTCAGATCCAGCGTGCTGAAATCCTTCTCTTCGGTAAGCTCGTTGTTGATGTTCGGCGCGTCGTTGATCAGCTTCGAGGTATAGCGCCAAGTGGCGCGCGCCATCTGCGGGCCATGGCGCCAATCCAACTGCACGTTGCCGCGCCATTCCGGATTGGGTGAACCGAAGGTGGCCGAGTTGTAGCTGCCCACGCCATCCACCACCTGCCCCTGCACGTCCATGTCGTACTTGTGGGTCCAGGTACCGAGCAGTTTCGCGGTCCACTCGCTGCCAAGCGCCTCGAAGTCGTAGGTGAAGGTAAAGTCCACGCCCGCCGTATTCTGGAAGGACTGGTTGATGTAGGTGGTACGGAACAGCTGCACGTCGAAGCCCGACATGCAGTCGAGTGGGCGTGGGTTGCTCGGCGTGGCGGGCAGGCTCCAGCGGCCGGTTACTTCGCACACCTCGTTCGGCGCGCCGTCGCGCAGGATGATGCGCGGGTCGGTGATGTAGCCGTCGGCACGGTCGAGCAGCAGGATCGCCTGCGAGTTTTCCTGGGTGATGAGATCCTTGAACTTCACGCTCCAGTAGTTCATGTCGATGGTGAACTGGTCGTTGACATCCCAGGTGAAGCCGGCGGTCCAGTTGTCGGAGGTTTCGGCCTTCAGGCCGCCATTGCCTTCCAGCAGGCCGCGGGCGTTGATGGTGTCGCCGCCGATCGGGTCGGTGGCGGCGCCGCCGGGGCCGATGCCGAACATCTGGATTTCACCGGGCTGGCGGAACGAGGTGCCGGCGGAAGCGCGCAGGTAGAGACCGTCGCGCGGCGTGAACAGCACGCCGATCTTCGGATCGAAGGAATCCATGGCGCCGGCGTCTTCGTAGCGTGCGGCGAACTGCAGTTCGATGCTCTCCGTGGGGTACATGACCAACTCGCCGAAGGCGGCGTTGGTGGCGCGTTCGCCGGAAAAATCCTGGTAGGCGGTGGCGCCGTTGAAGGCCCAGTTGCCGATCTGTTCGCTCAGCACGTCCCAATCCTGGCTGAATTCCTGTTCGCGCCGGTGCACGCCGAAGGCCACGCCGGTGGTGCCGCCGGCCATTTCCCACAATTCACCAGTCAGTACCAGATCATAGGTGCGCAGCTCGCCGGAATCGTTGGTGGTGCGGCCGCCGGTCATCCAGCGCACCAGGTCGGGATCGTTGTAGTTGGTATCGCCAGGCTTGGCGAGGAAGTTGTTGGCAAAGGGGTTCCAGAACATACAGTCGCCAACGCCGCGGTTGGCCGGCGCCAGGTTGCAGCTGGGGCCGCCGAAGCCGTTCAGTGCCAGGTTCATGCGGTCGACGACGGTGTCGGTGCTGCTGAAGAACGTATCGTTCCAGGAATCCGAGAAGGATGCCTGCCAACCCCAGCCGGAATCGCCGAACTGGCCTTTCAGGCGCGCGGCCACGCGGTAGGTGTCCTGCGTGCTTTCGTGGGTGTTGGAAGGGCCGCCCGCCGGGCTCATCACGCGGCCGCGGAAGCGGTAGGCGCCGATGGTGGGATCATTGAGCGGGTTGGGGAAGCTGGGATCCGCCGCCACCGCGGCAAGCACGCCGGGGTTGTCGACCGGAATGACACCCACGCCGGATACGCCGGCGGGCGTGACGTAGCCGAAGGGAATGTCGTAGCGGGTGCGGGCAAAGCCCACTTCCAGCTCACCGGTAACGCGGTCGTTGAAATCGTGCGTCATCACCGACAGGCCCACCAGGCGCTCGGATTCCGGCTGCAGGGCGCGGTTCAATGCGTTGAACAGCAAACATTGGGTGCCGGCCGAATTGACCTCACCCGCGGCCAGGCCGCCGCCAAGCGAAGGACTGCCGCACAATGGATCGGGAATGGTGCGGCTGGCCGGACGCAGGCTGCCGTCGACGTTCTCGATCTGGAACGTGGCGGGGTTGCCGAAGCCGGACGACAGCCCCAGGCGCAGGCGCTCGTCGTCGTAGCGGTCTTCCACCAGCAGCACTTCGGTGGTGGCGTAGTCGAAGCCGGCCACCACGTGCGTGGTATCGGTGCCGCCGCCCATGATCATGCTGAGGTTTACATCGGGTTTGTTGCCCTGCACGTCCTGGATTTTCTGGAATTCGGTGCGCACTTCGAAACCTTCGAAGTTGTTGCGCGTGATGAAGTTGGCCACGCCGGCTACGGCGTCGGAGCCGTACAGCGCGGAGGCGCCGTCGGTCACCAGTTCCACGCGCTCGATCATGATCGACGGCGCCAGGTTGTTGATGTCCACGTAACCGAAGCCGCCGTCGCTGGTCTGGCGGCCGCCGTTGAGCAGCACCAGCGTGGCGCGCGGGCCGAGACCGCGCAGGTTGATGGTGGCGGTGGGCGTGTTGCCGCCGTTCACGCCGCCCTGCTGGGTGTTGATGGTGGAGGTGGAGCCGATGCTCTGCGGCAGGTTCTTGAACACTTCCGCGATGGAGCCGCGCTGTTCCAGCCGCAGATCCTCGTTGTCGATCACCGTGACCGGTTGCGGCCGGTCGGCCGGACGTTGAATGAAAGAACCGGTAACCGTTACCTCCTCGATCGGTCCGCTTGCTGAATCCGCCGCCAGTGCGATGCTGGTGCAGGCGCTGCATAGCGCAATGGCAACGGCCAGTTTGTTGCCATGAAACAGGCGTGGCTGGTACATGATGTGATTCCCCTCTGATGGCTTCTTTTTTTGTAAAGAGGCACAGTTGCGACGCTGCCTCCCCGATGTATCGATGAAACGTGCGCAAGAGTAAAGAACAGGATTCATTCGGTAAATACCGATATAAAACTAATTCAGTACCAATCCGTTCGGTTCGTTCCGGGCGTTGTTCGAATGACAGCGCATCGCGGCGCGAATTTGCATTGCCATGGCCGGCGCGGGGCTCATGCTATGATCGGCCGGCTCGCGCAGGCGCGGGCCTTTGTCCTGTGGGCGAGCCGACGGAAGGATGATCATGAAACATGCGCGACTGGGTTGGATGGGATGTCTGCTGCCATTGCTTGCCGTGGTGGCCGCGGCGCAGCCGCCTGCGCCGCCGGACGTGGACTGGCCCACCATGAACGGCGCGCTGGATGCCACGCGCTACGCCGCGCTCGACCAGATCGACGCCGGCAACGTTGCCAACCTGGTGGAAGCCTGGCGTGTGCCGCTCGGCAATTTCGGGCCGAGTCCGGAACGGCAGAACGTCACCACGCCACTGATGGCGGGCGGGCGCCTGTTCTTCACCGCCGGCGCCGAGCGCGACGTGGTGAGCGTGGATCCCGCCAGCGGCCAGCTCCTGTGGTTGTGGCGCGCGCAGGAAGGCGAACGCTACGCGCTGGCGCCGCGCAAGGGATCGGGCAAGGGGCTGGCCTACTGGCGCGATGGCGACGCTGAAGCGATCTTTACCGTAACGCCCGGCTACTACCTGGTGGCGCTCGATGCGCAAAGCGGCGTGCCGTTATCGGGTTTCGGCGACAACGGCCGGGTGGACCTGCAGGACGGCTTGCGCCTTGGTCCGGGGCGCGAGGATCTCGACATCGGCCTCTCGTTTCCGCCGTTGGTGGTGGACGATGTGGTGGTGGTCGGCGCCTCGCACGCGCTTGCCACGCGCCCGAAGTCCGCCGCCAACGTCAAGGGCGACATTCGCGGCTACGATGCGCGCAGCGGTCGCTTGTTGTGGACCTTCCACACCATTCCGGAAAAGAACGAATACGGCGCGGAATCCTGGCAACAGGATTCCGCCAGCTACACCGGCAATGCCGGCGTGTGGGCGCCGATGGCGGCGGACCCCGCGCTTGGCCTGGTGTACCTGCCGGTGGAAACGCCCACCGGCGATTATTACGGCGCCGACCGTCCCGGCGACGGCCTGTTCGGCAATTCGCTGGTGGCGCTCGACTACCGCACCGGTGAACGCCGCTGGCATTTCCAGTTGATCCATCACGACATCTGGGATTGGGACAACCCGGCGGCGCCGATCCTGGCGGACCTGCCGGATGGCCGCAAAGTGGTGGTGCAGCTTACCAAGCAGGCGATGGCCTATGTGTTCGATCGCGCCACCGGCGAGCCGCTGTGGCCGATCATCGAAACGCCGGTGCCGGCATCCGACGTGCCTGGCGAGCGTACCTCATCCACCCAGCCGATTCCCACGCGTCCCTTGCCGTATGACCGCCAGGGGCTGCAGGTGGCCGACCTGATCGACTACACACCGGAACTGAACCGCAAGGCGCGCGAACTGGTGGCGCCGTATCGCCTGAGCGAGCTGTTTTCGCCGCCTTCGCTGGCGGATGCGCCCGACGGCACCCAGGGCACGCTGCATCTGCCGCACGCCACCGGCGGCTCCAACTGGCAGGGCGGCGCTTTCGATCCGGAAACCGGCGTGCTGTACGTGCCGTCGCGTACCGCCGTCTCTTTATTGGGACTGGTGCCGGGCGGTGAGGATTCCAGTGTGCGCTACATCCAGGGCTTGCAGGGCGGGCTCGACGTCGATGGCCTGCCGCTGATCACGCCGCCCTATGGCCGCATCACCGCCATCGACCTGCAAAGCGGCGAGCATCTGTGGTGGATTCCAAATGCCGATACCCCGGCCGCCATCGCCAATCACCCGGCACTGCAGGGCGTGGCGCTGCCGCGCACCGGCATCGCCAACCAGTCCGGCGTCCTGCTGACCAAAACCCTGTTGCTGAGCGGCGAAGGGCCCGGCGGCAAGCCACTGTTGCGCGCCCACGACAAGCGCAGTGGCGAGACGCTGGCGGAAATCCCGCTGCCGGGCAGCCAGACCGGCACGCCGATGAGCTATCTGCATGACGGCGTGCAATACATCGCCGTGAGCGCCAGCGGCCCACAGGGGAGTTTTCTTGTGGCGCTGCGCCTGCCAGACTCCGCACCACGCGTGCCCTGAACCCCGCCGGGGCGCCGCTCTTCACCAAGCCGCCCGCCATGCCCCCCTCGTCGGGGGGTAGGGCGGGCGCTGCAAGTGTGGAACACTGCGCCGGGCTTTGATTCCTAGATGCTATGTGGCTTTCCTCTCCCACGTTCGTGCTGCGCCTGGCCTTGCTGCTGTGCGTGCTGGTGGCGCTTGGCGCGCTCACCCTGGCGCTGCGTGATCCCGTGCTCGGCGTGCAACTGGACGTGGATTACGAGAACGCCCGGTTGCAATTGCGGTCGGCAAGCATGGAGCGGCTGGCGCTGCCGCAGGCGGGCGCGCCCTATGTGTTGACGTCGCTGGCCGTACCGGGCGCTCCCGCTTATGTGCTGGAACATACCGATCTGGTGGAAGAGCCCGACCTTCTGGACGACAACGCCGCCATCGCCCGCTTCTACCAGCGTCAAAGCAACCTCCACGCGCTGCTGCGCTCGCCCGCGCTGCAGCTGACCTTCACCGGCAGCGACGGCGGCACCCAGGTGCGGCAGATCGAGCCGCGCGCCCGTGCGTTGAGCGAGTTGCCCTACACCTTCTGGCTGCAACTGGTGGTGGCGGTGGCCTCGTTCCTGATCGGCGCCTGGATCTATTCCCTGCGCCAGGCCGATTGGGCGGCGCGCAACTTCCTGCTGTCGGGGTTTGGCATCCTGGCCTCCGCGTCCTGCGCCGCCATCTACAGCAGCCGCGAACTGGCGCTCGATGGCGGGTTGTTCAAGGCGCTGTCGGCCGGCAATTTCTTCGGTGCGGCGCTGTTCGGCGCCGCCATGGTGGGCCTGTTCCTGCTGTATCCCAAGCCCCTGCTGCGGCTGCGCGGCGTGCTGGCGGTGATGAGCGTGTTTCTGTTCGCCATGCTGTATCACCTGGGGGAACGCTATGGCGTGGTGCCTTATCTCGACCCTGATTACTACCTGCCGCCCATGCTGATCCTGTGCGAGATGAGCGCGATCATCGTGTGTGCGGTGCTGCAGTATTTCGCCACCCGCGGCGATCCGGCGGCGCGCGCGGTGCTGCGCTGGCTGGGGCTGTCCATCGTGCTCTGTTCGGGGTTCTTCATGATCCTGTTCTACATGCCGGTGATCATGGGCGTGCCGCTGCCGGTGTCGCAGGGGCATTCCTTCGTGGTGTTCCTCTTGATCTACATCGGCATCGGCATGGGGCTGCGCCGCTACCGCCTGTTCGACCTCGGCACCTGGTCGTTCCAGATCATGTTCTATCTGTCCGCGCTGGTGGGCTTCTTCCTGCTCGACGCGCTGATCATCGCACAGCTGGATTTCAGCGCGGCATGGTCCACCGGCGTGTCGCTGCTGGTGATCGGCTTTGCCTACCTGCCGCTGCGCGACTGGCTGTGGCGATTGACGCTGGGCCGCAAGAAGCAGGAGGAACGGGATTGGTTCACCGCGGTGATGGCAATTCCGTTCAGTGCCAATCCCCAGCAGGCCACACAGCGCTGGCGCCAGTTGCTCTTGTCCGTGTTCGAGCCGCTGCAGCTCGAAGAGCTGGGTGAGGCGGACGTGGAACTGCAACTGGTGGGCGAGGGCGTGGGCCTGCGGATACCGGCCAGCGGCAGCATCAAGGCGGTGCTGATGCAGTACAGCCATGGCGGCAAGCGCCTGTTCAGCAGTGCCGATCTGGCCTTTGCGCAGCAGTTGCTGCAGATGCTGGCGCAGGCGGAACAGAGCCGCGCGGCCTACGAGGAAGGGCGGCTGCAGGAGCGCCGCCGCATCGCGCAGGACCTGCACGACGACATCGGCTCGCAGCTGCTCAGCTCCCTGCACAGCAACGATCTCGACAACGCCCAGACCAACATCCGCAGGACCATCAGCGACCTGCGCGCCGTGGTGGCGGGGTTGGTGGGCACACAAACGCCGCTTGCCGAACTGATTTCCATGCTGCGCTTCGAATGCAGTTTACGCCTGGAAGAGGCCGGCATGGAAATCGACTGGCCGGTTAACGCCCTGGACGATTCCACGCTGATGGTGGATTACCGTTTTGCCAAGAACATCACCTCGATACTGCGCGAGTGCATCGCCAACGTCATCAAGCATTCGCAGGCTACGCAGGTGCGCATACAAACCCGGTTGCAGGGCGAACGTTTTCACCTGTCGGTGGGCGACAACGGCATCGG
>DATMFX010000182.1:0-3476 GCA_035555995.1 Hyphomicrobiales bacterium
GATTTTTCTTGTGCTTGGGGTGTCGGTGCTGCTCGGCTTCGGCAACCTCGCCTAGGCGAATCGGAACGGCGCGTATTACACCGGCCGGCCGAATCTTCATCGGCCCTGGGTAACGCGCTTGCGCTAGAGCAGGCGCGGATCCGCCAGGGCGCGCCAGCTTTCCTGGCCATTGCGTAACTGGCTTGCGCTGAGGGTGAACGGTTCCCAGCAGAAGCGGCCGGCGGGATCCACCACGCTGAAGACCAACCGCGGTTCGGGTTCGAATTCGAAGCGCAGCCAGCCGAAATTGTTGCTGGTGGTGTGGGGCCGGCGGATGCGCTGTTCGGGTTGGCGCGCCTCCCAATCGGTGCTTGGCGGCTGCGCCAGCGGCGAGGTGACGAGGTCGTAGAAGTCGTAGCCGCCGCGTGCCGACCAGGGGATGACGTTCAGCTCGCCCATGTGGGTGTCGCCGGAGGTCAACACCACGCCGGTAATGCCTTCGTCGCGGATGAAGTCGAACAGGGCATCGCGCTCATGGCGGAACGAGGCCCAGGAGTCGCCGCCCTCGCCACGCGCCATCGACCAGCCACTGCCGCAGGCAAGCAGCTTGAACACTGCCGTGCTGGCCTTGAGTTCCTGCTGCAGCCAGGCCAGTTGCCGCTGGCCGAGTAGGGTCTTGGTGGGCGTGGACGGCTGCTTGTTGGGGGCGCGCCAATAGCGGCAATCGAGGCAAAAGATGTCCACGGCGCCGTAAGCCTGCTTGTAGAAAACGCCCGGTACGTCGTCCAGGCCATACGAAGGGTTGGCCCAGTAGCGCTTGAACAGCCTGAGCGCGTCTTCCTTGATGGGATTGCTGGCGTCGTGGTCGTTCAGGCCGTAGTCGTGATCGTCCCAGATGGAAAATTGTGGAACGCTGCGTCCAAGCGGTTGAAACGCGGGTACGGCGCGCTGGTGGCGATATTCGTGATTCAGCGTGTCGGGCAGCAGGCTGTCGCCGTAGATGTTGTCGCCCAGCCACAGGAAGAGGTCGGGGCGCAGACCGAGCACGGCGTGCCAGATCGGCTGCTGCGCATCCATTGCCAGGCACGCGCAGGAACCAAGCGCGAGGGTGAAGGCGCAGGTTTCGCCGGGACGCGGCGCGGTGCGCACCAGGGGTCTTACCGTATCGAGATAGGGATCGGGCGCGCCATCGATCAGCACGCGGTAGAAATATTCCGTGTCGGGTTCCAGGCCGGCCACGCGCAGCACGCCGCAGTAATCGTCGCCGGCGGCAAGACGCAGCGGGGCGCTGTGCACCGGCGCGTCCGTGGCCGCGAAGCGCTGCACTTCCAGCGTGGCTTCCAGGGCTTCGCTGCCCTGGACCCATACGTTGAGAGCATCGGGAGACGGCGCGCCAAGCATCGGGCCGTTGACCAGGCGCGCGGTGCCGTCCTGATCCTGCGCGCTGCCCGGACCCGGAAGCAAGGCCGCTCCCAGGCCCAGGTTCAGCAAGCGCCGCCGCTGCAGTTTCATGCGGTTTTCCTCCCTGTCGGGCGCTTGCCGGGGCGCTGCATCAGAATTTCACTTCCACCGAACCGAATATCTGGCGCGGCGCCGACGCGTGGAACACGTAGATCGTGCCGTTGGGGTCGGTGGGCGCGAACACGCTGCTGTCCAGGTTGGACGCGTAGCGCTTGTCGGTCAGGTTGGCCACGTTCAGCGACAGCCGCACGCCCTTGGCGAAGGTGTCGAGATCGTAGGACAGGCCCAGGTCGAAGGTGGTGAAGCCGCCGAAGCCCTGGTCGTTGGTGTAGGTGTAGTAGCGCTCGCCGGTGTACTTGCCGCGCAGCGAGAACGCCCACGGCCCCTGGTGGTAGCTGACTTCGCTGGCCAGCAGCAGGTCGGGCGTATCCACCTGCGTCTTGCCGGCGGTGGGCTGCAGTTCGCCGCCCTGCACGTAGTCGTCGGCGTAGGTGGAATCGTTGAACGAGGCCGAGTTGTACCAGGAGAAGGCCGCGCTCGGTGTCCACAGGAAGGTCAGTTCCAGCCCTTTGCTGTCCACCGCGCCGACGTTGTAGAAGCGGTTGCCGCAAGACGGGCCCACCGGCTGGCGCGAATCGCAAGGGTTGTACTGCAGCAGGCGATTGTCGAACTGCACGTAGTAGACCACCGCGGAAGCCTGGTAGGCGCTGCGGCTGATGCGGTAGCCGGCTTCCGTGGACTGCGATTCCTCGGGTTCCAGCGTGCCCTGCGCATCCCATACCGCCTGGCTCACCGCTTGTGGGCCAAGCTTGAAGCCGCCCTGGAACATGGCGATGTTTTCCGCGTAGCTGGCAAACACTTCCTGGTCGTCGGTGAGCTGGTAGCGCAGGCCCACCTGCGGCAGAAAGCTGTCCTTGGCCTTCAGGCTGCCGGTGGCGAACTGGTTGTTGGAGCTGGGCGAGATTGGCGTCCTGGCGGTGCCGGGCAGCGCCGTCGCATCGGAGGTGGCATGCACGGCGCGGGCGCCGAAGTCGATGCTCAGGTCGTCGTCGAGCAGGCTGACGGTGTCGCGCAGGTAGGCGGTGCGGGTTTTCCAGCGGGTGCTCTGATCGAATACGCCCACGTCGGGCTGGTTGCTGAAAAAGCCGTCCAGGCTGCGCGGACCGGTCACGTGGGTGTAGTTGTAGCGCGAGGCGCTGCTGTCGTTTTCCTCGCGCCACAGGCCACCTTCGAGGTGGTGGTTGCCCACATCGAAGGCCGCGGAAAGGATCACGCCGTCGCGGTCGATGGAATAGAGCGTGACGCGGTTGATCAGCGGCAATTGCTGCGGCGTGCCGGCATTGGACCAGCTGCCGCTGTTCCAGTTGTTGCCGGTGCCCTTGTCGTCGTGGTGATAGAACTTCGCGCCCAGGGTAATGCTGTCGCTCAGGTCGAAATCGCCACTGACGTAATAGAGATCGTCGTTGCGCAGCACCTGGCCGCCGGTGAAGGCGCCGTCGGCATCCTTGGCGCCGTTGGCGGCGGCGGGATCGCACTGGGCGGGATCGGCGCTGCCGGCGTTACAGTAGGCCTTGCTCAATGCCAGGTTCCAGTTGGGCGCATAGCCGCCCCAGTCCCAGTCGAAACCGCGCGCGAACTGATCCTTGGACATGTAGAAGATGTTCGCTTGCGACGTGCGCGAGGTGTCGTAGAAGGCGGCGATGCGGCCGCGTTCGAAGGCATAGACGAGCTTGCCGTTGAACTGGCGGTTGAGCGAATCGTCGTAGGCGTTTTGGTTGTTCCACAGATCGGACTCGGCGCGCATGCCGGACAGGTAGAGCGAAAACCCTTCGGGCGATTCGCCGGTGTCGAAGCGCAGGAACGTGCGGCGGTTGGCGTCGCTGCCAAGCGTCTGCGAGGCGGTGAAGCCCATGTCCTTGGCGGGATCGTTGGAGGCATAGGCGATGGTGCCGCCGAGGTTGCTGGTGGACGGGATGGCGATGCTGCCGATGCCCTGGGCCAGTTCCACCATGCGCAGGTTTTCGCTGATCAGCGCG
>DATMFX010000183.1:0-16143 GCA_035555995.1 Hyphomicrobiales bacterium
GACCAGGATCAGGAGCAGGAAGAATCCGACCAGGAGCAGCAACAGCAGCCGGAACAGGACGAGCTTTCCCAGTCCGAGCAAAGCAGCAGCGAAGAGCAGCAGGCCATGGAACAGTGGCTGATGCGCATTCCGGACGACCCCGGTGAACTGCTGCGCAACAAATTCCAATACCAGACCCAGCAGCGCCTTCTGCAGCAGTTGCAGAACCCCGCGCTGGGCCAACCCAAGCCAGGTGAACCGCAATGGTGAACGCGCCTTCCCTTCCCCCGCCGGCCTACGGCGTCAGCCACATCCTGCTGCTCAAGGTCTGCGTCCTGCTGCTTGGCCTGCTGCTGGGCATGAGCGCGCGCGCGCAGGGCCTGTCGGCCTTCGTCGACCGCACCGACGTGTCGATCAACGACGTCATCACGCTGACGCTGCGCATCGATTCCAACCTGGGCGCGGCGCGCCCGCAGTTTTCCGGGCTCAACCGCGAATTCGAGCAGGTGGGCGGGATCAGCAGCCGCAGCACCTACACCAACAACAACGGCAACATCCAAAGCTGGACCGAATACAGCATCATGCTGCGGCCGCTCACCACCGGCGTGCTCACCATCCCCGCCTTCCGCGTCAACGGCGAGGTGTCCAACTCCATCCAGGTCAAAGTGGGCGAAGCGCGCCAGGACGTGGCCGACGAAGACAGCGACATTTTCCTGCGCAGCACGGTGAGCAAGGACAGCGTCTACGTGCAGGAGCAATTGCTCTACACCATCAAGATCTACTGGTCGATCAGCTTCGACCAGGGCGCGCAGCTCACCTCGCCCCAGGTGGCCGACGCCGTGGTGCAGCAGCTGGGCACCGATTCCAACCACCAGGAAGTGGTCAACGGCATCAACTTCAACGTCACCGAGCGCAAGTTCGTGATCTTCCCGCAGAGCAGCGGCGAACTGGTGATTCCACCGGTGTACTTCTCCGCCTCGGTGGGCCGCCGCGGCAGCTTCAACAGTTTCTTTCGCAACAGCCGCGCGCCGATACGGGAAATCAACCTGGTCAGCGAAACCCATAACATCGCAATCAAACCGCAACCCGCCTCCTTCCCCGCCGGCGCCACCTGGCTACCCGCCAAGCAGCTCGCGCTGGAGGAAACCTGGAGCGGCAATCTCGACGCGCTGAGCGTGGGCGACGCGGTAACCCACAATGTGATCCTCAACGCCGAAGGCCTGAGCAGCTCGCTGCTGCCCGGCGTCACCTACGCCAACCAGGGCGGCCTGCGCTTCTACCCCGACCAGCCCGTGCGTGAAGACAATGCCGATTCCCAAGGCATGCACGGCAAACGCACCGACGGCACCGCCATCGTGGCCTCCGCCTCCGGCGACTTCACCCTGCCCGAAGTGCGCCTGCCCTGGTGGAACACCGAGACCGACCGGTTGGAAACCGCCA
Organism: Hyphomicrobiales bacterium; assembly: GCA_035555995.1. Classification (GTDB taxonomy): domain Bacteria; phylum Pseudomonadota; class Gammaproteobacteria; order Pseudomonadales; family Pseudohongiellaceae; genus CAILUG01. Next base: position 1,420 of record DATMFX010000183.1, read on the forward strand.
CCCTGCCCGCCCGAACCATCAACGTGCAACCTTCCGCCGCCAATGACGTACTCCCCGGCGTCTTCAGCGACCAGAACGGCGTCAGCGCAAACGGTGCTCCCACCGTAGCGGCCCCCGCCAGTAGCGGCACGTCCCTGTTGTGGGTAGTGGCCACCGCCCTCTTCGCCGCCGCCTGGGCCTTCACCACCTTCCTGTGGCTGCGCAGCCGCCAGCAATTGGTCTACGCCGAAACCCTGGGCACCGCGCCAATGCCCCACCTGCCCGAACGCCGCAGCGCCACCGGCAACGACGACCCCGATGCGCAAGCCGCATTGCAGCTGCTCAAGCTTGCCTGCCAGAAAAACGATCTGCGCGCCGTACGCACGGCACTCATCAAGTGGACCCGCGCGTCTGGCCACGACAACAGCGTGCAAACCCTGGAAGCCGTGCAACAGTACTGGAACGATCCTACCCTGAGCACGCAGCTCAAGGCCCTGGATGCAGCGCTTTACGGTGGTGGTGAACGCGTGGAGTGCCAGCCGATATTCGAACAGGCAGCGCGCTTGCACAAGGATGGCCAGCACAGCGTTGATACCGATAAATATCAGTTGCCGCCGTTGTATAAGCAGTAGGTGGGAATTCCTTAGTGGCCCGTTTTTGAATCTGTTGCAGTCACTTGGCCGGATCGGCCTTCGGGGGTACGCTGCAAGCACATCCATGTGGCGCTCGGCTCCGGGCCATCCCTGGCCCTACGACGCCCCCCGAAGGCCGATCCGGCCAAGCGACTGCGAGCCATCGACATCGCGTTACGCACGACATTCTTAGATTCAGTTTTGAGTTTGGCGTTCTGGTGCGGAACACTGAAGTCCAATGCCAAGCCTCTGCCGTTCCTTTTGACCATCCAGGGGCGTTGATGGCCAGGGATGGCCATCAAAGAGCGGCACATGGATGTGCTTGCAGCGTCCCCTGGATGGTCAAAAGGAACGGCAGAGGCGCAACGGTATTGATGTCGGCAAACAAAAATCTCTCAAAATTCGAGACAAAAAAATGCCGGAGCCTCACAGCCCCGGCATTTTTTACTGGCACAATCGAGCAAGCAGCCCGTTTCAGGCGGATTTCAGCAAGCGTTGCGGTTCCTTGCCATTGATGGAAATCTGGCGCGGCTTCATCGCTTCCGGAATCTCCCGTTCCAATTCCACGTGCAACAAACCATTCGCCAGGCTCGCCGACACCACCTTCACGTGGTCCGCCAAACGAAACTGCCGCTTGAAGCTCCGCTCCGCGATGCCCTGATGCAGATAGGTCCGTTTCGGATCCCCCTCTTTCTGGGCTCGCGTCGCCGCCACGGTCAAAGTGTTGTTCTCGGTTTCCACGCTGATCTCGTCTTCAGCGAAACCGGCAACCGCCATGGTAATTCGGTATTTATCCTGCGCCAGCAACTCGATGTTGTAGGGCGGATAGCTGGGCTGGCTGCGATCGATGCTGTTCACGGAATCCAGCAAGGATGCCAGATGATCGAAACCGATGGTGGAACGGTACAAAGGGGCAAAATCGAACGTCATGACAATATCCTCCAATGAGCGATAGATAGGTAATTACCCCGTCCCGCGGGACCAGGGCCGTGGCAACGCTCATCCGAGCCGTTGCCACGACACAGGAATAGGGGCGCCCGCAAAAAATTCAAGGCGCCCAACGCTCACAACGTTTTGAGTACCGCGGCAATCCTGCGCAGGCCCTCGACCAATTGTGCATCCGGCAGGGCAAAGGACAGGCGCAGGCACTGGCGGCTGTGCGGCCACTCCTGCGCCAGGCCGAAAAACGCGCTGTCGCCGGGAATCACCAGTACCCCGGCAGCTTTCAGGCGCTCGTAAAGTGCCGCGCTGGCAATCGGCAGCGCAGGCAACCACAGCCAGAGGAAAAAGGCGCCTTCGGGACGGTGCAGACGATAATCGATGCCGGTGAACTCCCGCGCCACGCAGGCCAGCGCTGTTTCAAGCCGCGCCTGGTACCACGGCTGGATGTGCTGCCGGCACAGGGGCAGCAGTTCATCGTGCGCAAGCAGCCGCTGCGCCAGGGCCGGTCCGAGGTTGCCGCTGGCCAGGTTGAAGATGGTGTTGGCACGGGCAAAGGCTGCAACACGTCCGGGACTGGCGATCATGAAGCCGGCGCGGGCGCCGGGCAGGCCAAGCTTGGACAGGCTCAGCAGCAGGATCACGTTGTCGTTCCAGTAGGCGGTGTCATCCTCGAACAGGATGCCGGGGAACGGCGCGCCGTAGGCGGCATCCACGATCAAGGGAATGCCGCGCGCACGCGCCAGGGCGTCGAGTTGATCCAGTTCCCCGATGCTGATGACGTTGCCGCTCGGGTTGGTGGGGCGCGATACGCACAACGCCGCCACATTTGCATCGAACGGCAGCGTGGCGAAATCCACGCGGTATTTGAACTGCTGCGCCGGCAACAGTTCGATGGCCGGCTGCGCCGCCACAAAGGCGCGGGGATCGAGTGCGGTGTCGGCATACCCCAGGTATTCCGGCGCCAGGGGGAACAGCAGGCGCCGCATTCCCCCGCCGCCCTCGCCCGTCAGCATGTTGGCCAACAGGCCGAAGGCCGATTGCCCGCCGTTGGTCAGCGCGACGTTTTCGGCGGTAAGTTCCCAGCCATAGCGTTGCCGCAGGGTATCCGCCAGCAAGGTGCGTACGTCGTAGTCACCAAGCGGCCCCTGGTAACGTCCAAGCAGTGCGAAGCTCGCTTCCTCATCGTCCACCAGTGCCCGCAGGTGACGGCGGTAGCAATCCAGCACGGCGGGAATGCGTGCCGGGTTGCCGCCGCCCATCATGATGATGCCGGGATTGTCGCGCAGCGCGTTGCCAAGATCGTCCATCAGGGTGACGATGCCGCTGGGGCCGCTGAATTTGGTGCCGAAATGCGAAAGCTGCATGAAAACCTCGGTTGGAAACGCGCCCGCACCCGTGGCGGAACACAGCCGCAAGTGTAACAAGAAGCAGCGTACGAGCACCGCGCAACGCCGCGATGCGCCGCCACGGGGTTCCATGTTTTAGGGAAGCGCTGAATAAAGGCCCGTGGTGGATGCAGCGCAAGGCGCACGGAGCGGAGCAGGCGAGACATATCAGACAGATAGGCGAGCGTGCGAGCACCGCGCAACGCCGCGATGCGCCGCCACGGGCCTTTATTCAGCGCTTCCTTAGACTTCCCGCATTTTTGTGGGGTAGCATTCCCGCCCACCTCACGGACAGCCACGGGACGTTTGCCATGAAACGCCGCCATGCACAACCAGACCGACGCGCCTTTCTTGCCGCGGGCGCGGCCATTGGCGGCGCTTCGCTGTTCGCGCCGCTGCTGCCGGCCTGGGCCAAAAATGGAACGCCCGGTGTAACAAAAGGCGAGATGCCGACGCTGTCCGGCGACGACATCCATCTGACCATCGACCGCGCCATGTTCACGGTGGCCGGCAAACAGAGCCATGCCGTTACCGTGAACGGCGGCCTGCCCTCCCCGCTCCTGCGCCTGCGCGAAGGCGATACGTTCCGCGTGGCGGTGACCAACGCGCTGACGGACGAAGACGCCTCCATCCATTGGCATGGCGTGATACTGCCGTTTCACATGGACGGCGTGCCCGGTTTGAGTTTCCCTGGCATCGCGCCCGGCGACACCTTCGTTTATGAATTTCCGATCGTGCACGCGGGCACCTTCTGGTACCACAGCCACTCCGGCATGCACGAAGCGCTTGGCCAGTACGGCCCATTGATCTTCGACCCCGCAGGCCGAGACCCGGTGGAATACGATCGCGAACACATCATCGTGCTGTCCGATTGGAGTGCCATGCATCCGCATACCCAGTTGGCCAAGCTCAAGAAGATGGAAGGCTATTTCAACTATCAGCGCCACACCCTGGCGGGCTGGCTGCGGGGGGAGGATTCCGCGCAAACGATGCCACTCGCCGAACGTTTGATGTGGAGCCGGATGCGCATGGATCCCACCGACATCGCCGACGTCACCGGCGCCGCCTACACCTACCTGGTGAACGGCCACGAGCCGGCGGACAACTGGACCGCCCTCTTCACGCCCGGCGAGCGGGTGCGCCTGCGCTTCATCAATGCCTCGTCGATGACGATCTTCAACGTGCGCATACCAGGGCTGGAACTGTCGGTGGTACAGGCGGACGGCAACGACGTGGTGCCCACAAGCGTCGATGAATTCGTCATTGCCGTGGCGGAAACCTACGACGTCGTGGTGACGCCAAATGAAGAACGCGCCTACACCATCGTGGCGGAAACCACGGACCGCTCCGGCATGGCCCGCGCCACGCTGGCGCCGCGTCCCGGCATGTCCGCTGAAGTACCGCCGCTGCGGCCGCGTCCCACGCTCGGCATGAGCGCCATGGGTATGGGAGAGATGGATCACGGTGCGATGAGCGGTATGGACCACGGTGCAATGGACCACAGCACCATGGACCACAGCGCCATGACACATGACACGGCAAGCGGCGTGGACCACGCCGCGATGGATCATGGTGGGATGGAAGCCGGTGCGACGGACCATAGCACGATGGATCACAGCGCCATGGCCGGCATGGATCACTCCGCCATGGATCACGGCGCCATGGATCACGGCGCCATGAACATGCGCGATCCCTCGGGGCTGCCGCCGCACGTGGCCGTGGGTGTCGGCGTGGACATGATTGCCCCCATGCCCGCCGATGCCATGGGCCGGCCGGGCCTGGGACTCGAACAGGTCGGGCATAAGGTGCTCGTCTATGCCGACCTCAAGGCGCTCGCGCCAAATCCCGATACGCGCCCACCGGAGCGCGAACTGGAAATTCACCTGACAGGCAACATGGAACGCTTCATGTGGTCCTTCAATGGCCGCCCGTTCAGCGCGCACGCCGAGCCGATACGGCTTGCACGCGACGAGCGCGTGCGCCTCACGTTCATCAACAACACCATGATGCAGCATCCCATTCACCTGCATGGCCATTTCTTCGAACTGGCGAACGACCACGCAGGCTACCGGCCGCGCAAACACACCGTGAACGTGCTGCCGGGCAGCCGGCTCAGTGTCGATCTTACCGCCGACAACCCGGGCGACTGGGCCTTTCACTGCCACCTGAACCTGCACATGCATGCCGGCATGTTCAGCGTGGTCACCGTCAGGCCGCTTGACGGGGCGCCTGCGTGAAGACTGCCCTTGCCCTGCTGTTTGCCGCCGGTTGCATCGACGCCGCGGTTGCCCAGAATGCCGACTCCGGTCCGGAACATGCCGCCGACGCCATTTTCGGCGCCGAGGCCATGGCGCGCTCGCGAGATGTGTTGCTGCGGGAAAATGGCCACTTCCGCGCCGCCATGGTGCTTGCGGACGAACTGGAATGGACCCGCGAGAATGGCGCCAACGCCTATCGCTGGGATCTGCAGGGCTGGTATGGAGGCGACCACGACAAGTTATGGCTGAAAAGCACCGGCGAGGACGGCGCGGGCGCCACGACCAGGACCGCGGAACTGCAGGCGCTGTGGAGCCATGCGGTACTGCCGTTTTTCGACCTGCAGGCCGGCCTGCGCCACGACTTTCGTCCCGGCCCCTCGCGCTCCTATGCGGTACTCGGCCTGCAGGGCCTGGTGCCTTACGAATTCGAACTGGACGCGGCCTTGTTCCTGTCCGAGCGCGGCGACCTGGGCGCGCGCGTGGAATTCTCCCACGATTTACGCCTGACCCAACGGCTGATCCTGCAGCCCGAACTGGAAGCCGAGCTTTCAGCACAGGACGTTCCAGAACTTGGCATCGGCTCCGGCCTGGGTTCGGCGGCATTCGGCCTGCGGCTGCGCTACGAATTCGCGCGTGAATTCGCGCCCTATCTCGGGCTGCACTACGAACGTCGCTTCGGTGCCACGCGCAACTATGCGGAAGCCGCTTCGGCACACACGGGCGACGAATGGCAGTTCCTGGCGGGACTCAGAGCCTGGTTCTGAACCAGGCTCCGCGCCAGAATGTTTCCGGCGATCAGCCGCAGCCCGGCAGGCTTTCCCGCGCCGCTTTCGCCATGGCAAGGTGCTGTTCCATTTTCGTCGAGGTCATCGCCAGGAAGGATGTCACTTCGGCGCTGGTAGTGGACGGCAGGAGGTCCTTGCTGACGGTGTCGAGCCCATGCTGGTGCTGTTCCTCCTGTTTCATCAGGTAGGCACAGGCGAATTGCGCCTCGTCCAGGTCGTCCAGCACCTCGTAGGCATCCTCGGTCATGTCGGCGATGGACTCGCTCATGTCGCTGTCGTCCAGGTCGATCGCATCGTTGGCGTCCTCGAGCGCTTCGATCTGATCGTTCGAGCTTTCGTGATCGGTGATGATCATCTGCGCCACCTGCATGACCTGGGCATCCTCGGACTCGTCCATGGCCAGCTCGGCCTGTTTGATCTCGGCATCGTTGATGGTGTGTATGATTTCCAGGATCTGGCCATCGGAAAGCGGTGTGGTGGAAGTCGAGTTCGAGCCGCCAATGATATCGCTCAGCTGGGCGGCGGCCGGCCAGGATGCCGCCATTGCCAGAGTCAGCAGCGAGGGAACGAGAACCGGCAAAAATCTTCTGTTGTCCATGGAGCTTCTCCTGCAGTAAGAAAAGAAAGGAAGGTGAGTGTCGTACTGATGAGCCGCGTTGCGGCTCCCAGCCTGCCCTTGGCATTTTGTAAGTTGCAAGCCACATGCCACCGCGCGGCGGCACCGGATGCCACGCGGCCGGAAGCGGGATAATGCGATTCAAAACAAGGCGTTTACAGACCGCTGATTCCAGCAACGCACGCAGGGAATGGCGGAATTTTCTGTAAATGTTACCGGCGGACCCGGCAATATGTGCTGGAGCTGAGCAGGAGAAAAGGACGGTGGGGGAAAGGTGGACGCAGGATAAGGAGTGGTGCCGGATATAGGAGTCGAACCTACGACCTTCGCATTACGAATGCGCTGCTCTACCAACTGAGCTAATCCGGCGGCAACCGGGGAGGTACTGCACTGCGGTTCGCCCACGACACGGGGCCATCGGCGAACCGGCGGCATTCTACCCCACAGATCAGTTTTTGCCCAACCACTGCAGGCGATAAAGATCGCGGCGGCGATCGTGCCAGTTGCGCACCGAGCCCGCCTCGCGCACCCGGTCGAGCTTGTCGAGGTCCAGATCGACGATCAGGCTCATTTCCTGCCCCACTTCCGCCTGCGACACGATGGCATCGTGGGGAAAGCCGAAATCGGAGGGCGTGAACACCGCGCTCTGACCGTATTGAATGTCCAGGCAGTCCACCTGCGGAAAATTGCCCACGCTACCGGCAAGCGCCACGTAGCATTCATTCTCGATGGCACGGGCCTGGGCACACAGGCGCACGCGCAGGTAGCCATTCTTGGTGTCGGTCCAGAAGGGCACGAACAGGATCTGGATGCCTTCCTCGCACAGCAATCGCGGCAGTTCCGGAAACTCCACGTCGTAGCAGATCAGGATGCCGATGCGGCCAAAGGCGGTGTCGAAGGCGCGCAGACGGCTGCCGCCGCGCATATTCCAGTCCTTCTGCTCACCCGGCGTGGGATGCAGTTTGTGCTGGGTATCGACGCTACCATCACGCCGGCACAGGAAAGCCACATTGTACAGGTCTCCCTCCTCCAGCACCGGCATGGAGCCGGCGATGATGTCGATGCCGTAGGACACCGCCATGCGCGTCACCGCCTCCACGATCGGCTGGGTATGGGAAGCCAGTTCGCGCATGGCCTGCAGGGTGTCGAGCCCAGGGGTAAGCGCCATCAGCGGCGCATTGAAGAATTCCGGGAACAGTGCCGCATCACAACGGTAGGAAGCCAGCGAGGCGACGAAACCCTCCACATGCTGCAAAAACGCTGCCTGCGAATTGAAGTGGCGCATCTGCCATTGCACGCAGCCCACCCGCACCGGCCGTGCGAGCGTGGCGTGGCGCTGGCCGGGGGGCGATGCGGCGGATCGATCATGCGGCGGTTCGAGCTGTGCCATGGGAACTCCGGCGAAAAAGGAGCTGCATTTTACGGGAAATCGCCGCGCGGGTGGGCCTAACGCGCGCTTTACCGCCATGATCGGCGCACGCGTGGCAAAATTGGCACATCAGGCAGGGTGGCGAGGCCACTCTGCGGCTCGCATGCGGACGCCAGATGCGGTCTAATTGCGATTTACTCTCATTCAGGCTCACACGACTCCATGCAAGCCATTCCCGACGCCGTCGCCGCTTCCGCACCCTGGCAGCGCGACAACCCCTACCCCGCCCGCCTGGCCGCGCTCACCCGCCTTACTTCTCCCGGCTCGATCAAGGACGTGCGGCACGTCGAGATCGACCTCGGCGATTCCGGCATCACCTATGTGCCCGGCGACACGCTGGGCCTGTGGGTAACCAACGATCCGGGGCTGGTGGACGAAGTGTTGCGGGCCTGCGGCCTGCGGGGTGACGAGCGCGTGGTGCTGGACGAGCGCGAGTTGCCGCTGCGCCAGGCGCTTGGCAGCGCCATGGAACTGACGCAGGTGCATCCCGGATTCATCAAGCAGTATGCCGCGCTCAACGCCGCGCCCAACCTTGCCGCGCTTGCGGGCAATCCGGCGGAACTGCGGCGCTTTCTGGAAAACCGCCAGATCATCGAAGTGCTGTTGCAGTATCCGGCCCAGCTCGAGGCGCAGGCGCTGCTGAGCTGTCTGCGTCACATGAATCCGCGCCAGTATTCCATCGCCTCCTCGCCGCTGTGCAATCCGCGCCAGGTGGACCTGACCGTGGGCCTGGTGCGCTACCAGAGCGCCAGCGGCCAGCGCCAGGGCGCCGGCTCCGGTTTCATCGGCGAACGCAGCGCGCCGGGCGATACCCTGCTGGTCTATCCACACGCGAATCCCAATTTCCGCCTGCCCGAGGATCCCGACGTGCCGATCGTCATGATAGGCCCCGGCACCGGCATCGCACCGTTCCGCGCCTTTCTGCAGGAGCGCGAGCTCACCGGCGCGCGCGGACGCAACTGGCTGTATTTCGGCAATCCGCAGCGCGCGCATGACTTTCTGTACGAGGACGAATTGCGGACCTGGGAACGCCGCGGCCATTTGCAGCAGCTGCGGCTGGCGTTCTCGCGCGATCAGGCCGCCAAGGTGTACGTGCAGGATCTGTTGCTTGCCGACTCGGGCCCCCTGTTCGCCCTGCTCGAAGAGGGCGCGCATGTATACGTGTGCGGCGACGCCAAACGCATGGCGGAAGGGGTGCAGCATGCCTTGCTGCAATTGATCGCAACCGCGGGTGGCATGGCACCCACCGCGGCGCGCCAGTATCTGGTGGACATGCGCCAGAACAAGCGCTACCAGCGCGACGTTTACTGAACGACGACGAGGATGCGCAAAGGCGCGTCGCCTCAGGACTGCGGCGGCTCGGGCGGCGGAGGGTCGGACGGCGGGGAAGGCCCGGGTGACGGCGGCTGCCATCGCTTGCGCTGATCGCGGATGCTGTATTCGCCGAAGCGGAACGTGGTCATGCCCAGGCCGATTTCACGCAGAAACGTCACGAAGGCGGTGATCAGGCACAGCAGCGCCATCGCGAACAGGAACGCAATGCCGGGTCCGATCCGGAGTTCCGCCAGGCTGGCGACGAACAGAAAAATGATCACCAGGCTGACGAACAGTGCGCTGAGCGTACACAGCGCGATGGCGCGGTGAATCAGCCGCCCACGGCGCGACAGGATGTACTGCTCTTCATCCCACAGCGCTTCCTCGGTCGGCGTCGCCTCCTTCCCTTCCACACCGGCGTTCGCCATGAGGCGGTTGAGCACCCTGCCCCGGTCGATGATGCGGCCAAGGCGGGTGGACAGCACGTTGAGTGTCTGGCTGATGGCCGCCAGCAGAAAAACCGGTGCCACCGCCAGGCGGATGACGCTGGAAAGATCCTCGATCAGAAAGTCCATGGACGCGCGGCGCCGGGTTCAGTGATGATGGCCACCCGGCCCGTGGGCATGGCCATGCGTGAGTTCCTCGGCGGATGCCTCGCGCACGTCCACCACGGAGACGTCGAAATGCAGTGTCTTGCCCGCCATCGGGTGATTGGTGTCCACGGTGGCCATGGTATGCCCCACCTTGAGCACGGTAACCTGCTGGTGTCCCTGCGGAGTATGGATGATGGCCTGCATGCCCGGCTCCCATTTTTTTGCGCCCTGCAGCTGGCTGAGCGGTATCCGCAGCTCGCTGTCCTCGCGCGGCTCTCCAAAAGCGTCCGCAGGTGGTATGGTTACGCTGAACTGGTCACCCGAGCTTTTGCCTTCCAGCGCCTTTTCCAGGCCCGGCAGGAGGCCGTCGTGGCCATGCAGGTAAGTCATGGGCTCGCCGCCCTCGGAACTCTCGAGCGTGGCGCCATCGACATCCTTGAGCACGTAATGGAACTGGGCAACACTGTTGCGGGTGATTTGCATGATGGGATTCCCCTGAAAAACCGGGGGGCGATTGTCCCAGAATTCGCGCTCTAGTCCCAGTGTCCTGCAGCGAACTTCCGACGCAGGACACTGGGGAAAACACCGGATCCTTCTTTGCCAACCGGGTTTGGCCTGGCCCCCCGGCGGTGGAGAACTGTGCAAAAAAAGTGACGGCCAATTGACGGATGGCCTTGGTTTATCACCGGGTTTTTAGCATGACTCTCAGTACAATGCCGGCCGTCCAGGACGAGCCATGAATCTGTTTATACCCGCGCTGAAGATTGGTGCTTTCGTAATGCTGCTGTGGGGGACGGCCATGCTGCTGCCCGCCTTGGTGAGCCTTTCCAACTGGGACGACTGCCGCGATTTCCTGCTCAGCGCCGCCTGCTGTTATCTCCTGGCCGCGCTGCTGTTCCGCCTGAGCCAGGGTTCGGTGCCGCACCTGCATCCGCGCGCGCTGTTCATGATCACCGCGTTCAACTGGCTGCTGCTGTGCCTGACCGGCAGCCTGCCCTACTATTTTTCGCAGGATCACATCAGCTTCGTCGACAGCCTGTTCGAAAGCGTCTCGGGCGTGACCACCACCGGCGGCTCGATCTTCAGCGACATCGAATCCCTGCCGGACGGCCTGCTGATCTGGCGCTCCACCCAGCAATGGATCGGCGGCATCGGCATCATCCTCGTGGCGGTGGCCATCCTGCCCTCGCTCAAGGTGGGCGGCATGCGGCTGTTCCGCAGCGAATTTTCCGAATGGGCCCAGCTCGAGAGCGGCAGCATCAGCAAGATCGCCTCGCAGATCATCGTGATCTACGCGCTGATCAGCCTGGCCTGCCTGTTGGCCTACCGCTATTTCGGCATGGATTGGTTCGACGCCCTGAACCACAGCATGACCACCGTGTCGACGGGGGGCTTTTCCACCTACAACAATTCGTTCGGCCATTTCGACAGCGGCCATCTGCAGGCGATCGCCAGCCTGTTCATGATCCTGGGCGCCTGTCCCTTCATCCTGATCGTGCTCAGCATCCAGAACCGCAGCATCATGCTGCTACGCGACAGCCAGGTGCGGCTACTGCTCAAGCTGGTGCTCGGCACCACCGTGCTGCTCACCGTCTGGCGCTATCTGGCGGGCGAGGCGCACTCCGTGCTGGACCTGTTCGAAAGCAGCGTCTTCAACCTGGTGTCGATCATCACTACCAGCGGTTTCGCCAGCGAAGACTTCAACCAATGGGGCAGCTTCCCGGTAATACTGATGGGATTCTTGATGTTCAGCGGCGGCTGTTCCGGTTCCACGTCGGGCGGCGTCAAGCTGTTCCGCTACCAGTTGCTGGCCATCTTCATGCGCGAACATCTGCAAAAGGCGCTGCATCCCAGCCTTACCTGGTCGCGCACGTACAATGGCCGGCCGGTGCAGGAAGACGTGCTGGTGTCTGCCCTGGCCTATCTGTTCTTCGTGATGATGAGTTGGTTCGTCAGCAGTGCAGTGCTGGCCGGCATCGGCCTGGACCCGGTCACCAGTATCACCGGCTCGCTCAGCGCCTTGATGAACGTGGGCCCCGGCCTCGGTGAAATCATTGGGCCGGTGGGCAATTACAGCAGTCTGCCCGATGTGGCCAAATACGTACTATCCTTCGACATGCTGCTCGGGCGCCTGGAGTTCCTGGCGCTGCTCATCATCTTCACCAGGGACTACTGGAAATGGTAGGAGAACAGACGCTGACATTATGGCAACGCCTGTTGATGGCGGTGGGCCTGCCCGCCGTGGTCACGGTGGCGGGCGCGCTGCCGTTCTTCGACGTCAGCAACGCCACCCTGCTGCTGCTCTACCTGTGCGTGGTGCTGTTCGTGGCGCTGCGCGCCGATCAGCGCACGGTGCAGTTGTGCACGCTGTTCTGCTATTTCAGCTTCGTCTATCACGCGGTGCCGTTGTTGAACCTCGGTACCGACGCCGCCGAGGAAGTGCTGAACGCGGTGCTGTTCGTGGTGATCGGCTCGCTGGCCGGCACCATCGCCATGCGCCTGCGTTCGCAGTTGAGCAGCCTGATGGAACAGAAGGAATTCCTGCACCAACAGCTGGCACTGAGCCAGCAGTTGAACAAGCTGGACGATACCAGCACCATCCCGCTGCTCATCACCGAGCACTTCGGGCACCTGTTCGGCCATCTCATCACCTTCCGCCTGGCCACCATCGAGCTTGGCGGCAAACTGGCGCGCCAGCAGCTCACCTGGGATTTCGAGGATGACGTGTTCATCAAGGCCGACTGGGCGCCGATGCTGCTGAGCCTGCGCGAACAGGTGCAGGGCGCGTTGATCCAGCGCGCCACCGAACAGGCGCGCAAGGAAGCCGAGCGGCGCAGCGACGAGGACAAGATGCGCACCTCGCTGCTGTCTTCGGTATCGCACGATCTCAAGACACCGCTGGTGACCATGCTTGGCGCCGCCACCACGCTGCGCGACCTGCGCGCCGACCTGCGCAGCGAAGACGCCGACGAACTGCTCGGCTCGATCATCGCCGAAAGCGAACGGCTCGAAGCCTACATCCAGAACCTGCTGGAAATGACCCGCCTCGGCCACGGCGAACTGCCGCTGGTGCGCGACTGGGTGTCCATGGAAGAGATCTACCACGTCACGGAGAAGCGCCTGGCGCGCCAGCATCACACCGAGCGCTTGCAGCTCGAACTTGCGCCGGGATTGCCGGTGCTGCACGTGCACGCCGCCCTGGTGGAACAAGGGCTGTTCAACGCCGTGGACAACGCGCTGAAGGCAAGCCGCCCCGACGGCGAGGTGTTGCTGCGCGTCAGCCTGCAGGACAATGCGATGCAGATACTGGTCTGCGATCAGGGACCCGGCCTGCCGGCTTCCGAATGGGAACGGGTCTTCAATCCTTTCTACACTTTCAGCCTGGGCGACTGCTACGACAAGGGTACCGGGCTGGGCCTCAGTATCTGCCGCAGCATCTTTCGGCTGCACGGCGGCGAGGCCCGCATCATTCCGGCGCCGGCGCCTTACCGGCACAGTCTCTGCCTGAGCCTGCCGCTGCCGGATACCACCCTGCAACCTACGGACCATGAAGATGACGACGATCCTTGTCATAGATGACGAACCGCAGATTCAGAAATTCTTGCGCATCAGCCTCAACTCGCAGCACATGGAGGTGATTTCCGCCGAAAGCGGCCATGCGGGCCTGAATGCGGCCGCCTCAACCATTCCCGACCTGATCATTCTGGATCTGGGTCTGCCGGACATGGACGGCAAGTACGTGCTGCAGCATCTGGTGGCGGAAACCCGCATTCCGGTGCTGGTGCTGTCGGTGCGCGCCAGCGAGACCGAAAAGGTGGCGTGCCTGGAAATGGGCGCCTACGACTACATCGTCAAACCCTTCAGCGTCAACGAACTGTTGGCGCGCATCAAGCGCACGCTGGCCATCATCAAGCCGCTGCCGGAAAACGAGGTGCTCAACTTCGACAACGGCCGCCTGGTGGTGGACGTGGCGCGCCACAAGGTCATGCTGGACCAGGAACCGGTGGTGCTCACGCGCAAGGAATGGGCGGTGTTCCTGCACCTGGTGCAATCGGGCGGCGCGCTGGTGTCGCAGAGCACGCTGCTGCAGAAAATCTGGGGAGTGACCCACCTGAACGACACGCACTACCTGCGCAACGTGATCCAGAAGCTACGGCAGAAGCTCAACGACGATGCCGCGCATCCGCGCTACATCGAAACCGAGCCGGGCGTGGGCTATCGTTTCATCCCGGGGAGCTGAGCCCAGTCGGGGACCCCATGCAGCTCCACCCCATTGCCTACGTCAACAGCCCCTACAAGCAGAAGTTCGCCATTCCCCGCCAACCCAACCTGGTGCGCGAGGCCGAGGGCGAACTGCTGTTCGAACCGGCCTACGCCGACGCCAACGCGCTGCGCGGCCTGGAGGGCTTTTCGCACCTGTGGCTGATCTTTGCCTTTCACGCCAACGCCGCCGGCTGGTCCGCCACGGTCACGCCGCCGCGGCTTGGCGGCGGCACGCACGTGGGCGTGTTCGCCAGCCGCTCGCCCTATCGTCCCAATCCGCTTGGCCTGTCGGTGGTGGAATTCGCCGGCATCGAACAGCGCGGCGACAGACTCAGCCTGCGCGTGCGCGGGCTGGATCTGCTGGATGGCACGCCGATCTACGACATCAAGCCTTACCTGCCCTACGCCGATGCCATCGTGGATGCCAGCGCCGCCTATGCCGCACAGGCGCCTGCCGCCTGCGAGGTACGCTTCAGCGAAGCCGCACGCCACGCGCTGACGCAACTGCAGGACAGCCATCCGCGCCTG
>DATMFX010000184.1:0-5249 GCA_035555995.1 Hyphomicrobiales bacterium
GGCGCTTGGCTACACGAGCGTCGGGAATCAGCTCGGACGCTATGTGATCGCCGGCACCCCCTACGACATCACGGCGGAAATGCAGAAGCGTTTCTCCCTGGTGGAAGCGCAATGCACCGTGCTTGGCTGGGATCGCTGTGCAGAGGTGCAGGCGGATCGCGTCAACATTCTGATCGTGGGCGACAGTCTGGTGGACGATGCCTACAACGTGCTCACCACACTGTATCCCGGTTATCACTTCATCCGCAGCACGCTTGGCGGCTGCCCGCCGCATCCGGACCTTGTCTCGCTGCTCGATTTCGACCTGCCGAATCTGCAGCAATGCCTCTTGCTCAATGGCGAGCGCTTCACGCCGGGCGCGCTTGCTGGCATCGATGGTGTGGTGATCGACAGCCTTTACCAATGGTTCACGCCGGAAGACCTGGAACCGTATCTGCAGTTTCTGCAGGCGCAGGGCGTCGAGCACATCCTGCTGTTCGGCAACTATCTGTCGCTTACCGGCAACCTGCCCGATTTTTACCGCGACGGTAGGCGCGGCCTCAGCTATGCCGTCTTGCGCGATACTGGCAGGCTTGCCGTGAATTTCACCTACGAACCGGCGCTTGCCGCGCTCGCCGCACGCCACCACGCGGAATATCTCAACCTCGAGACGGTGCTGTGCGCCGCGGGCGAATGCCCGCTGTTGATCGGCGATCATCCCTTTACCTGGGACAAGTTCCACTTTTCCCTGGAGTTTTCCCAATACCTGGCGGAAAAACTCAAGCCCCGCCTTGGTACCTCCTGGCTGGACGCCATGGCCCATCAGGACACCGCGCAACATGATTTTTAGCAAAGCCTGAATACTGCCTTTACCTGAGCTTCCTATGCTGCGCACGCGCTCGAACGCGGGGTTTTACCCTGCCGGATCGCAGCGATGCCAACCAGGAGAAGCTCATGCCCCAAGCCTTCGGCCTCATGTGCCGCAAGCCACTTGCCCTTTGTGTCGCGATGGCAGCGCTCAACAGCGCGCACGCGCAGACCGGCCCGATCGAGGAAGTGGAAATCTACGGCTCGCGCGCCAGCCTGACCAGCGCGCTCGAGCGCCAGCGCAACGCCGACAAGGTGGTGGGCGTGATCGACTCCGACGCCATCGGCAACTTCGCCGACATCAACGTGTCCGAATCGCTGCGCCGCATCTCCGGCATCATGGTGGAAAACGACCAGGGCGAAGGCCGCTACGTGTCCGTGCGCGGCATGAACACCGACCTCAATGCCATGACGATCAATGGCGTCAGCACCGCCTCGCCGGAAGACCGCCGCGGCGTGATGCTCGATGGCGTGCCGACCGACATGCTGGATTCGATGACGGTGTACAAGACACTGACGCCCAACCTGGACGCCGACACCATCGGCGGCGCCATCGACCTGGAAACGATTTCCGCGTTCAAGTTCGACGCGCCTTTCGTGCGCCTCAAGGCGGAAACCAGCTACAACGAACTCACCAAGGACGGCAGCAATCCCTCGTTGTCCGCCACCATGGCGCGCCGTTTCCAGCTGGCGGGCGGCGAGCTTGGGGCGGCGCTGATACTGAGCGATCAATCGCGTCATATCGTGGCGCACAACAACGAAACCGGCGGCTGGTCCGACGTGGCGCCCAACAGCGACATCGAATGGCGTTTCTACGATCTGACGCGCGATCGCCGCGGCATCGTCTTCAACCTGGATCATCGCCTGCCCAACGGCAATCTGTTGTACCTGCACACCTTCCACAACGAATACGCGGACGATGAGTACCGCGGCAAGTGGGAAACGCGCAGCGGCCTGGAAGACAACGATCCGGTGATTTCCGGCAGTTCCTTCACCTACGCCAACACCCGCATGGATACCGAAGCGCGCGTGCGCGAGGAAGTGCGCGAAATCAGCTCGGTGCAGCTTGGCGGTGAATTCAAGCTGCGTGATGGCCTCGAACTCAAGGTGCAGCTGTTCGGCTCGCGCGCCGAGCAGGACGATACCGACCAGGTGAACGTGGTGTATCGCAGCGCGCTGATCGATCAGCCGGTTACCTGGGACAACAGCAATCCCAAGAAGCCGGCACTCGATTTGGCGAACGGCTACTACGACCCCGCCACGTTCAAGCTGAACGCGTTCGAAGCCGAATACGCGCTGGCCACGGACCGCGACGTGGGCCTGCGCTTCGATCTGATGCAGGCGCTTGGCAATGGCACCGAACTGCAGTACGGCGCCAAGCTGCGCCGCCGCAGCAAGGAAAACGATTTCGATTACTGCGGCTACGAGCCGCTGTTCGACATGACGTTGGCCCAGGGCAGCGTGCGGGAAATTTCCCCTTATTTTTCCACTCCGCACGGGCCATCCCCTTCCGCCGCCGGTGCGCAGGCATTGCGCTCGCGTCTCGGTGGCGCGCCGCTCGTGCTCGCGGACGGCACCCGCTGCCCCGGCGCCGGCAACGACTTTGAATTCAGCGGCGACGAGGAAGCCGAGTCGATCCCGGCCGACTGGTACACCGATGAGGACGTCAATGCCGCTTACGTAATGGCCACCACCACAGCCGCCGGCGCCACCTGGGTGTACGGGCTGCGCTATGAGGACACCCGCGCAAGCTATCGCGGCAAGCGTTTCGTGGACGAGGTCTATGAAGGCATCGCCACGTTCAATAATGACTATTCGTTCCTGGCGCCCTCGGTGAACGTCAAGTTCGACCTCAGCGATACCCAGGTGCTGCGCCTTGGCGTATTCCGTTCCCTGGTGCGGCCGGGGTTCAACGAATCGCGCGCCGGCTCGGTGGTGGACGTGGAAGACAACCGCATCAGCAGCGGCAACCCCGCGCTCGATCCCACCAAGGCCTGGAACTTCGACGTAAGCTATGAATGGTATCTGTCGGAGGCGTCGTTCTTCAGCGCCGGGCTGTTCCACAAGCGCATCGACGGCGCCATCGTGGAAGTGGACGCACAGGACATCGACGTGCAGGGCAAGGTATGGCAGCGCGCGGAAACCTACCTCAACACCGAGGCGAGCAGCATCACCGGCGCCGAGTTGGCCTACCAGACCGCGTTCGACAATGGCCTGCTGTTCCAGCTCAACTGGACCTACGCCGATGGCGACAGCAAGCTGCCGGCCGATGCCGTGAGCGGCCAGCGCACGGTGCCTTATTTGAAACAGGCGAAGAACACCGCGAACGCCGCGGTGGGCTACAACAAGTTCGGCTGGGACGTGCGCCTGGCGGCCAACTATCGCGACAGCTACCTCGATGCGCTTGGCGGCAATGCCCTCGGCGATCGCTACACCAGCGACTACCTGCAGGTGGACCTGACGGTCAAATACCAGGTGAACGAACAATTGCTGCTGAACGCCTTTGCGCTCAACCTCAATGATCGGCCTGAATTCTATTACTTCGGCAACAGGAGCCGCCTGTCGCAGTACGACGAGTTCGGCACCACCTACGGGCTTGGCGCGCGCTTCCAGTTTTGACATGGGCCGGCTGCAAGCGGCGGCTCAAGCAGAGCGGCCTGCAGCAGGCAACGAGGAAAGGAGTAGCAAACATGCGTTCTGTTCTCGCCCTGGCGATGTTGGCAATGTCCGGTGGGTTGCTTGCCGCCGAGGCCGTGCTGGCGCCGCTGGCGGTTACCGAAGCGGTACGCCACGATACCGACGATCCGGCCATCTGGGTGAACCCGCGGGATCCGGCGGCAAGCCTGGTGCTCGGCACCGACAAGGATGCCGACGGCGCGCTGTACGTGTTCGACCTGCAGGGACGCATCCAGCACGACAAGGTGGTGCGCGGGCTGCTGCGCCCCAACAACGTCGACATTGCCTATGGCGTGGCGCTGGGCGGCGAACAGGTGGATGTGGCGGTGGTCACGGAGCGCTACGCCCACCGCTTGCGCGTCTACCGCCTGCCCGACATGGCGCCGGTGGACGGCGGCGGCATCGAGGTGTTTGCCGGTGAACGCGCGCGCGACGTGATGGGCGTCGCGCTCTACACGCGTCCGGGCGACGGTGCCCTGTTTGCCATCGTCAGCCGCTCGGATGCCTTCGCGCCCACCGAGGGCTATCTGCATCAGTATCGTTTGGTGGACGACGGCACCGGCCAGTTGCGCGGCGTGTTCACGCGCGCGTTCGGGCAATGGAGCGGTGTGAAGGAAATCGAGGCCATCGCGGTGGACGACGCGCTTGGCTACGTCTACTACAGCGACGAAAACCACGCCGTGCGCAAGTACCACGCCGACCCGCTGATGGAAGATGCCGACGAGCAACTGGCGGAGTTCGGCCTGCATGATTTCAGCGAGGACCGCGAAGGCATTTCGCTGTATGCGCGCGCCGACGGCACCGGTTACCTCCTGGTGTCCGACCAGCAGGCGAACCGCTTCAACCTCTATGCCCGCGAAGGCAGCGCCGGTGATCCGCATCACCACGCACTGCTTGCCTCCGTGACTCTCGGCACCGACGAAAGCGATGGCAGCGCGCTGGTGGCGCAAACCCTGCCCGGCTATGCCGGCGGTCTGTTCGTTGCCATGTCCACCGATCGCACCTTTCAGTATTACGCCGTCAGCGACCTGCTCAAGGCCGCCGGCCTGCCCGAATAACCGGTTCCCCTTTGGCTGTTTGCCTTATACCCGCCACAGTTTTTGTGGCGGGTTTTTCTTTTGTTAAAGAAAGTATCAGCAGGTTAGTTAACCGTTAAAACATGGACAGCCCGGTTTCCGCCTCCCTAAGCTCCCGGCGCTGATTCAAGCGGTCCACGCCTCGTGAGGCAACGGATCGCGTCCTGCGCACAGGCATAGAAGCCTGTGGCTTATCGCCGTCAACGCCGCAACTTTTCATCGGATCATGATTCGTTCTGGCAAGAACTCTGCCCGATGGGGGACTTTTGTGAGCAAATTTGTGCATTGCCTGGCGCTGGCCGGCAGTAGTGTCGGCTTGCTGGGCGCGGTGTGCGCGCAGGCGGCGGAGGATGTCGAGGAAGTGATCGTGCTCGGCACCTACCGCAGTATCGAAAGCCGTACGCTTGGGCTGCCCACCTCGGTGCTGGAAACACCACGCGCGCTGCAGGTGGTGATGGCCGAAAACTGGGAATCGCGCAACATCACCCACCCCAACGAAGCGCTGCGCCTGACCAGCGGGTTCGCGCAGTCGGGCACCTATGGCGGCTTTCGTCCCGCCTTCTCCTTACGCAGCTTCTCGGTATCGCGCATTCTGGACGATGGCTTCAACGTCATCGGCTCCTCGGGAGCGCGCACTTCGGAACTGGCGGC
>DATMFX010000185.1:0-9425 GCA_035555995.1 Hyphomicrobiales bacterium
GGCCGATGGCATCGAAGTGTTCCAGCGAGAATCCAAGCGGATCCATCACGCTGTGGCAGCCGCTGCATACAGGATCGGCGCGATGCTGTTCGAGCCGCTCGCGCACCGACAGCGCGGTGGCGCCCGGTGCGTTTTCATCGAGCGCGGGCACGTTCGGCGGCGGCGCCGGCACCGGCGCGCCGATCACGTTTTCCAGCACCCATTTGCCGCGCAGCACCGGCGAGGTGCGATTGGGATAGGAGGTGACGGTGAGCACGGAACCCTGTCCCAGCAAGCCACGGCGATTGGGGTCGGGTTGCTGCACCTTGCGGAAGTGGCTGCCATAGACGTTGGGGATGCCGTAGTGCGCGGCCAGGCGGTCGTTGACGAAGGTGTAGTCGGCGGTGAGCAGTTCGGGAATGGGACGGTCCTGGCGCATGATGTGGCGCAGGAACAGCGTGGTTTCGCTGCGGAAGGCAGCGCGCAGCTTGTCGTCGAACATCGGAAAGGTGCGCGTGTCGGGATTGATGCTCTGCAGGTTGCGCAGGAACAGCCACTGCGCGGCAAAGTTGTCCACCAGGGCGTCGGCTTTCGCATCGGCGAGCATGCGCTGCACCTGTTGGCGCAACACCTGCGGTTCGTGCAGTTGGTTGGCTTCGGCCAGTTGCAACAGAGTGTCGTCCGGCAGGCTGCTCCACAGGAAGAACGACAACCGCGAAGCCAGCGCAACGTCGTCCAGCGCATACACCTCGCCCGGCGCCACGCTGTCGGGATCGGGTTCGCTGCGGAACAGGAAATAAGGCGAGGTGAGCACGAAGCGCAGCGCATGCTGGATGCCGGCCTCGAAGCCGCCCTGAGCATTGCCGGCCCTGAAGAAATCGAGCAGCAGCGCGCGGTCTTCGTCGGTCAGCGGGCGGCGGTAGGCCAGCCGCCCCAGGCGTCCGAGTATTTCCTGCGCGCAGGGCAGGGCATCGGCTTGTTGTTCTGGGTAGCAGCTGAAGATGCGCCGGCGGCTGGCGGTGTTGCCAGGACCGGTGGCGGCATAGGGGCCGACAATGTCCACGTAGTCCAATGTGGGCACGCCATTCATGTTCTGCAGGTCGAGATCGCGCGTGAACAGCTCCAGCGGCTCGTGGCTTTCCGCGGCGTTTTTCTGCAGGAAGGTGACGGCCACCTGGTGGCGGCCGGCGCGCACGGGGATGCGGGTTTTCAAGCGGGCGTCGATCACGTCGGCGGCCGCGGCGAAGTTGGCATCCGACTGCGCGTTGTCCTCCTCCCCGCCCACCTGCGCCAGGAACACGCGTGCGCCGTCGATGCTGATCTCGAACTGATGCGGCCATTCCAGACCGGTCATGTAGCCAACGATGTTGCGGGTGAGAAAGTTGTGGAACTCGTATTCGGCGTCCAGCGGAAAATCGTGTTCGATCAGGATGCCGCCGCGGGTGCCGAGCGGCAGGCCTGGCAGGTGCTGCGCCTGCGGCGCGTCGGGCGGCACCTTGTACACCTGCGACACCGGTTCGATGGCCATGTCGCCTACCGCCAGCGCGGCGATCTTGCGTGAGGCGCCAAGATATTGTTCGAGCAGGCTGGGCGAGGCGCGCAGCACGTCGGCGATGTTGTCGAAGCCGTAGCCTTCGTCGTCGGCAGGGAGATAGTCGCGGATGTCCACCTCGAGCCCCAGCAGGTCGCGCACGCTGTTGCCGTACTCGGTGCGGTTGAGCCGGTGCAGCGAGGCGCGGCCGGGGTTGGGCGCGGCGCTGGCGGCCGCATCCAGCGAGGCTTCGAGCCATTGCGTCAATGCGCTCTGCTCCGTGGGCGAGGGGCGTTCGTTGCCCTGTGGCGGCATCATGCTGCCGCGCAGTTTGCCCAATACTTTTTCCCAGGTGGCGGCATCGTGGGGAACCTCGGTAAGATTCAGCAGTCCCAAATCAAGGCTGCCCGCCCAATCCTCGGCGTTGTGGCACTTGGCGCAGTACTGGTCCACGAAGCGCTGCGCGGTATCCGCATCGAAGGATTGGGAGGATTGGGCGAACAGCGGCGCGGGGTAGAGGAGCGGCGCCGCGTAAAAAATGCAGAAAACGGAAATGACACGAAACGGCGAAAGAGGGACCGAAGGTGCAACACAGGTGCAAGCCGCCGAGTCGGTCACCCGACGGACGAAGGATATTATTTTCGTGCTTTTGACCGCCAGTGACACGGTATCCCTCCACGTTAAAACGTAGGTGTCGGGCGCTGGTATTTTTAATTGTTCTTTTATATCAAAGCGTTGTGTCGGCAAGTTCAAGCAGGTGCCGGCGTCGGGTCGGGCTAGAATAGGCCAGTTTAAACTCGTGTTTCAATGGGCTAGGCTCCCTCGAAAGGATGTGGTAAAAACACTGCACAATACCTGCACACAATTTACACACATTTGACGAACATTATTCAGTTGGGGAGTTAATCTTGCTATCCGAGTTTCAAACTTGCAGTTCAAATTCAATAGCTCGGCAAGTGTCCGGGCGCTCAAATCAAAACACCAATCCATCAGTAGGTAACCAGGAGGCTAATCGTCCTATGGCGCGTTCGTCCCGCAGCCTTGCTTCAGGCAAAGCGCAATCCATATTCATGCCGGCCGTATTGTGGCTGGCTATGCACGGTCTGACAGCACACGCTCAGGCTCCAGTGAACGATGCTACGACCGCGGCTCAGAACGAAGTCGACGCCGCAGCGGCCACCTCGCAGCAGAACATCAACCAACTGGTTGATCAGACGCAGCAGATCGGCGGCGAGTACGCTCGCACGCTGGCCGAGATCGATAGCCTCAACCAATATAACGGTCGTCTGCAGGAGCAGGTTGACTCCCAGTTGGCGGAAATCGCTTCCATCCAGCAGCAGCTGAGTGAAATCGAAACCACCAACCGTGAAGTCCTGCCCTTGATGGATCGCATGGTTCAGACCTTGGATCAGTTCGTCAAAGCCGACGTTCCGTTCCTGCCGGATGAGCGCGCCACCCGCGTGCGCAACCTGGTGGAGCTGATGGGTCGCGCCGACGTGGCGATTTCCGAGAAATACCGTCGCATCCTCGAGGCCTACCAGATCGAGCTCGACTACGGCCGTTCGCTGGAAGCCTATGACGGCACCATCGGCACCGGCGCCGATGCCCGCGTGGTGCAGTTCATTCGTCTGGGTCGTATTTCCCTGATGTACCGCACCCTGGACGGTCAGGAATCCGGTTACTGGGATCACGAGTCCAAAAACTGGGTACAGGCCAACGAGTATCGCGACCAGGTCAACGCCGCTCTGCGCGTGGCAACGGGTGACAGCGCTCCTGACCTGATCCGCGTTCCCGTTCCGGCTCCCCGGGAGGCTGCACGATGAAAATCCTGTTGCGTAGCGTAATCCTGACGCTTGGCGTCCTGGGTAGTAGCGCCCTCGTGGCGCAGGACATCAATGCCGTGTTGGATCAGGCTCGTGCCGGCCGTCAGGCGGAACAACAGCAGTTCGCACAGCGCGCTGCCCAGTTCGAGGCGGCGGATACCGCTGCCCGCCAGCAGATGCTGAATGAGGCGAACACCCAGCGTGATGCCCTGGCGGCCCAGGTCAATCAGAAAGCTGAGACCTACTCCGACAACGATCTCACCATCACCAACCTCAACGGCGAACTGCGCAACAAAGCCAATGGCCTTGGCCTGGGTGAGTTGTTCGGTCAGGCGCGTCAGCTTGCCAACGATGCCATCACGGGATTCCAGCAATCCATGATCGGCGCGCAGTATCCGGAAGATGACCGCGTGCAGTTCCTGCAAACGCTCAGCACCACCACCCGTATTCTCACGGTGGATCAGCTCGAGCGTCTGTGGCTGGAAATCCAGCAGGAAATGACCGCCAGCGGCGAAGTGGCCAAATGGAACGGCTCCGTGGTCCTGCCGGGTGGTGCCACCAAGACTGCCGACATCATCCGCATCGGTCCGTTCATTGCCATGTCCGAAGGCAACTACCTGACCTACCGGCCCGAGCTGAACCTGTTGAGCGAACTGCCGCGTCAGCCTCCAAATGAGTTCATGTCCGATGCCGCACGCCTGGCCGCTGCCACCAGCGGTTACGTACTGGCCACCGCTGACTCCACCCGTGGCGTCATGCTCAACCTCTACGTAGAACGTCCGACCCTGGAAGAGCGTATCGAACTGGGTGAGGAAGTGGGCTACGTGATCATCGCTACCGGTATCGCGGGCGGTATCGCCTTCCTGCTCCAGCTGCTGTACCTGATCAAGGTACGTCTGGCCGTTGCGCGTCAGATCCGTCGCATCGATCAGCCCTCCAAGGACAACCCGCTCGGCCGCGTGCTGATGGTGTTCAAGGGCGATGCCAAGGCACTGGAAGAAGAAACCGACGTGCTCGAACTGCGTCTTACCGAAGCCGTGCTGAAGGAAATTCCGCCGCTGGAACGCAGTCAGGCCCTGTTGCGTCTGGTCGTGGCCGCGGGTCCTCTGCTGGGTCTGGTCGGTACCGTTGTGGGTATGATCATCACCTTCCAGAGCATCACCGAATCCGGGTCGAGCGATCCGAAGCTGATGGCCACCGGTATCGGCCAGGCCATGATCGCAACCGTACTGGGCTTGGGTGTGGCGGTACCGCTGTTGTTCGGCAACGCACTGCTCACTTCGTTGTCGCGTGGCATCATCCAGATTCTGGACGAACAGAGTGCAGGCCTGCTGGCCGAAACCCTGGAAAACCGGAGAAAGCCACATGCCTAATCAAACCTTCGGTCTGCTCGAGGCAGTTGCTGCCCTCATTGCAGAAGGGGGGCCCTTTGTGTTCGCCATCTTCGCCACTGGCGTATTGATGTGGGCGATGATTGCCGAACGCTATATCTACTTCATGACGGTGCTTCCAGGGCGCATTCGCAGCACCCTGAGCGCCTGGGAAGGCAGGGCTGAGCACGAATCCTGGAGTGCGCGCCAGATTCGCCGCCTTTATATCTCCCGCCTGCACTCCGAAATGACGGCAGGCTTTCCCATCATGCAGGTGCTGGTGCCGTTGTCGCCACTGCTTGGTCTGGTGGGAACCGTAAGCGGGATGTTGGAGGTGTTCGATTCGATGGCGCTGCGCGGCTCCGCCGACGCAAGAACCATGGCGAGCGGTGTATCGCACGCCATGATCTGCACCATGACTGGTTTGGCCGTCAGTATTTCCGGCCTGTATCCGATGCACTATTTCCGCACCCGCGCTCGCGAGGCCACGGAAACCGTGTCGGATAAACTGGAATATTGATAGGGGATCAATTATGCGTATGCGTACCAACAGAGGGGGTGGTGATCACGGATCGTCGCACGGCATCGACCTGGCGCCGATGCTCGACTTCGTGTTGAACCTGCTGATCTTCTTCATCATTACCGCCATCTTCATCAAGGAGTTCGGGGTTTCGGTCAACCGGCCGTCGGAACTGTCGCAGTCCAACTCGGAAGGCAGCAGCATCCAGATCCAGATTCTCGATACCGGAGAAGTATTCGTGGACAACCGCCTCGTCGACGTGCGTGCCGTGCGCGCGAACGTCGAGCGTCTCAAGGCGCTGAGGCCGGAAGCCGGGGTACTGGTATTGGCGGATAACGGCGCTCAGACAGGCGTGATCATCGCAGTGGTCGATCAGGTCCGTTTGGGGGGTATCTTCAACATCACATTCAGTACGGCGAACTGATCAACACTTGCAAGGGTCTTAACGAACATGCGTGCAAAACATTCAAGCGCTGAACAGGAAGATCACGGCATCGATCTGGCGCCGATGCTGGATTTCGTGTTGAACCTGCTGATTTTCTTCATCATTACCACCTCTTTCATCAAAGAGGCGGGTGTTACGGTGGTGCGTCCCGACGCCTCCACCGCGGAACACCGTGAAAGCGGCAACATCCTGATCGCCATTCGCGAGAACGGCGATATCTGGATGGACCGCAAACGGGTCGACCTGCGCCAGGTTCGCCCCATGATCGAACGTCTGTATGTCGAACGCCCCGATGACTCGGTGGTTATCGTGGCAGACAGGGCGTCGCGGGCGCAGGTGCTGGCAGCGGTAATGGACGAAGTGCGTCAGGGCGGCATCCGCGAGATTTCCATCGCGGCCAATACCACCACCGGGGGGGGCTAATCGATCATGATTATGGCAAAACTACTGCGCTATCCCGTAGCGCTGGCAGTCGGTTACTTCGTCAGTGCCGGCATGTATTGGACGATGTTCACGCTGACCAACGTGGAATTCGAACTGGAGTCGGTGGAAGCCACCCGTATCGAGTTCACCCGTATGCGCCGCGATACCCAGACGGAAACCCGTCGTGCGGAAAAAGCGGAACGTGAACCGCCACCGGCCACGCCGGACATGCCGCAGTTGTCGCTGAGCAACAACAGTGGCGTTGACAGTGCCGTGGTAACGCTGGCACCCACCGTCGATGCCGCTGGCGCGTTGACCGGTATCTCTATCGGGGCAACGACCGACCGTGACGTCATCCCGCTGGTCCGTATCAACCCCGACTATCCGCAGCGCGCGTTGAGCCGTGGCATCGAAGGCTGGGTGCAGGTACAGTTCACGATTACCGAAACCGGTTCCGTGACGGATGCGAGCGTGGTGGCGAGCGAGCCGCCGGGCATCTTCGACGATGCCGCGATCAAGGCGATCCTCCGCTGGCGCTACAACCCCAAAATGGAAGAAGGTGTGCCGGTTTCCCGTATAGGCATGCAGACCATTCTGCGCTTCAACCTGGAGGAATAAGACTCATGAACAAGAAGTTTGGCGCAGTACGCAAGAGTCTCATTCTGGCTGTCGCCCTTGGCTTCGCCGCCGATGCCCAGATGGCGATGGCGCAGGGGCGTGCTGCTGACAGTGAACAACAGCAGCAGCAGTCGGGCGGCACTGTCGATCAGCAAACTGGCCGCATCCTGACCGAGGCATTCGAGAAATTCGGTAACGACGACTTTGCCGGCGCGCGTGAATCGCTCGGCAGACTGCGTCTGGATCGTCTGAGCCCCTACGAACGCAGCCGTGTGGAACAGATCTACACCTCGCTGGACGTACAGGCGGAAGACTACGCTGGCGCCCGTCAGCACATGGAAGCGGCGATCGCTTCCGGCGGCCTGAACGAAGTGGAAGCTTCCCAGGCTCGCTACCAGCTGGCCCAGCTGTGGATTCAGGAAGAAAACTGGACGGAGGGTGCCAAAGCCCTGGAAGCGTGGCTGTCGACCGCCACCAACCCGAGCTCCAGCGCCTACTATCTGCTTGCCATCGCCTACTACCAGTTGGAACAGATGGACAACGCGCTTGATCCCGCCCGCAAGGCGGTCGAGCTGGCCGGCGAGACGCCGCAGGAGCCTTGGCTGCAGTTGTTGAGCGCCCTGTTGCTGCAGCGTGAAGACTATCCGGCTGCGCTCGACGTGATCAAGCGCACGCTGAACCTCTACCCGGGCCGCAAGCAGTATTGGACCCAGTTGTCTTCCGTCTATTCCCAACTGGAAGATTTCCAGAACGCCCTCGTGGTGCTGGAATTCGCCCATCATGCCGGTCTCTTGACGGATTCGGCCGAGTTGCGTCGTCTGGCGGACATGTACATGTTGCGCGAGATGCCGATCCGGGCCGCCAATCTGCTGCAGGAGTCCATGGATAAAGGGACGATCGAAGCGGACCAGAGAAACTACGAAGCGCTTGCCAACTCCCTGGTGGCGGCTCGCGAGTTCGAACGCTCGCTGCCGGTGCTCGAGAAGGCTGGTGATCTGAGCAACGACGGAGTCCTGTATTCCCGCATGGGCGAAGTAAGCCTGCAGCTGGAAGACTGGGACAAAGCGGTAGATGCTTTCAAGAAGGCACTGGACAAGGGCGGGGTGCGTGATGTCCCGAACACCCAGATGCTGATGGGCATCGCTTATTACGAAATGGGGGATTATTCCAACGCGACCACCTGGCTCAACCGGGCGGCGTCGGACGAAAGTTCCAGGAATACCTCCCGCGGCTATCTGCAGCTTATCGAAAGCAAGCGGCAGAATTGATCGCGCGTAGGATCGTAAAAGCGACTGTCTTCTAACCAATGTGAGAGGGGCTTCCCCGCATGTATTTGCCCAAACGTTCTGGACTACTTCTTGCTACCCTGTTGCTGGGTGCGGGTTTCTGCACGGCGCAAGCCGCTGAAGAAGCCGCTGCCGAGCAGCAAGAGGAAGCACAGTCACAGCAGGCACAGACGCCTTCCGTGACTGCGGATATGTTGCTGCGTGCCATTTCGGCACAGCGCACTGCCGAGGCGGAGGCCAACAGTGCCAGGGAGCAGCGTTTCCGTTCCGCGCGAGACGCCAAACAGGCACAGTTGAACAAAGCCAAATCGGATCGCGATGCCGCTGAAGCACGCAGTAACGCGCTGGATGCGCAATATGATCAAAACGAAAAACGGATCGATGAAATCAGCAACCAGCTGAACGTCAGCCAGGGTAACCTGGGGGAACTGTTCGGGGTAACCCGTCAGATTTCCGGCGACGTGGCGGGTGATCTCACGGATTCGCTGACCAATACGCAGATCGAGATTCCGGCTGGCACGGAAGGCCGCATCGATCTTCTGCGCCGTCTGGCGGCCGCCACCGCACTGCCCGATATCGACGATCTCGAGGCACTGTGGCTGGTAATCCTCGACGAGCTGAAGATGGATGGTGAAGTGACACGCTACACCGCACCGGTCCTGCTGCCCGACGGCGTGACCACGGAAGAGAGGGAAGTGGTACGCGTGGGGGCTTTCCAGGCCTTCACCAACGGCACCTACCTCGGCTATCAGGCGTCCGAGAACCAGCTGTTCGAGTTCGAAAGACAGCCCGAAACTGAACTGCGTCGCGTGGTCAGGAACCTGCAGGCTGCCAGGGCCGAAGACGGCGCTGGGTATCAGCGTGCCGTCATCGACCCCTCCAGTGGTGCGTTGATGAGCCTGTACGTGGAACGTCCCAGCTTTCTCGAGCGCATTTCCGAAGGCGAAGCAGTCGGTTACGTGATCGTGGCGGTAGGCTTGATCGGTGTTCTGGTGGCGATCATCCAGTACTTCTACCTGTTCTTCACCAAGTTCTCGGTAGCTCGCCAACTGCGGAACCTGACGAATCCCACGCCGAACAACCCGCTGGGCCGTCTGATCCTCAGTGCCAACAACACCAAGGAAACCGAAACTGCCGAGGTGCTCGAGATGCGTATTGCCGACTCGATGCGCCGCGAAACGCCGCGTTTGGAACGCTTCCAGGCCTTCTTGCGCCTGGCGGTGGCGGCAGGCCCGCTGCTCGGTCTGATCGGTACGGTAATCGGGATGATCATTACCTTCGAAAGTATCACCGCTTCCGGATCCAGCGATCCCAAGCTGATGGCACAAGGTATCGGTCAGGCCATGATTGCAACCGTGCTGGGTCTGGGTGTTGCGATTCCGCTGCTGTTCCTCAACAGTGGTCTCACCAGGCTGTCTACCGGTCTGATG
>DATMFX010000186.1:0-6922 GCA_035555995.1 Hyphomicrobiales bacterium
CGGGCAATGGCATCGGCAATGGCCTTGGCGCGGTCCGGCTCCACCCGCGCGCGTTTCGGCAGACGCAGGCCGGACAGCACGTCGGCAAGAATGCGGTGCGGATCTTCGCTGCGCGGATTGTCGTTGGTCAGCACCAGCAGATCGGCGCCGGCTTCCGCTGCCGCACCCATCAAGGGGCGCTTGCCGCGATCGCGATCACCGCCACAGCCGAACACGCACCAGAGCCGGCCGCTGCAATGTTCGCGCATCGCTTCGAGCGCTTTTTGCAGGCCATCGGGTGTGTGGGCGTAATCCACCACCACCGTCAACGGCGCGGCGGAAGGGAGCAGTTGCATGCGTCCCGGCACCGGCTGCAACGCGGCAGCGGCGGCGAATACTGCCTGTGGATCGAAGTCGCTGGTTTCCGCCAGTTCGCCAAGCACCAGCGCCAGCACGCCAAGCAGGTTGCTGGCGTTGAACGAGCCTAGCAGCGATGTCTGCAGCGGGAACTCGCCCCAGGGCGTGGCGACGCGCAGACGCATGCCGTCGCGCACGAATTGCAGTTCCGTGGCGTGCAGGTCGGCGGTGGCATCGTGCAGTGACCAGGTCAGCACGCGCACCCCAATGGGCAGCAGGGCGGCGGTGGCACGCACGAAGCCATCGTCGGCATTGAGTACCGCCAGCCCCAACCGCTCGCCTTCGAACAACTGGCGCTTGGTGGCGCCATAGGCGTCCATGCTGCCGTGCAGATCGAGGTGATCGCGGGTGAGATTGGTGAACATGGCGGTGGCGTAGTCGTCCACCAGCACGCGGTGCTGCGCCAGGCCGTGCGAGGAAACTTCCATCACCACGGTATCGGCGCCGGCGGCAAGCAGTGCGGCCAGTTGGCGCTGCAGGCTGACGGCGTCGGGCGTGGTGCCGGGAATGCCGGCTTCCTGCCGCAGCGCGCCATCGCTCAAACCGTAACCCAGCGTGCCGATGACGCCGCAGCGGCGCCCAAGCGCTTCCAGCAATTGTGCCGCCATCTGGCAGCAGCTGGTCTTGCCGTTGGTGCCGGTGATGCCGATCAGGTGCAATTGGCTGGCCGGCAGGGCAAAGAAGCGCGCCGCCACGCGCGCCATTTGGCGCGGCAGTTCCGGCACGGCGATTACCGGCACTTCAAAGCGGGTGGCATCACCGGACAGCTGCTCGTCGGCTTCGGCAAGCACGGCGGCGGCGCCGCGGCCGATCGCTTCGTCGATGAAATCGCGCCCGTCGCGCGTCAACCCTTTGCAGGCAAAAAACAAATCGCCGCGATTGACGCGGCGCGAATCCAGGCTCAGGCCATGCAGTTGCCGTTCGAACTCGAGCGGCAGCGGCACGATCCCTTCCAGCAGTGAGCTCAGCGATCGCACGGGGCTGATGTCGGTTTGCATCATGGCCTGGCGTCCGTTCCACCGCTGAGTTGCGAAACCACCATGCCATCGTTTTCCGGCTGATCCGGGGGCACGTTGAGCACGCGCATGGCGCCGGCCGCGATCTGCGAGAACACCGGCGCCGCCACCGCGCCGCCACCGTACTCACTGCCCTGCGGGCGCTGCACGGATACCACGATGACCACGCGCGGATTCGACGCCGGCACGAAACCGGCGAAGTGGGAAATGTAGTTGGAGTCGTCGTAGCCGCCGCGGCCAACGTCGTAGTACCAGGTGGTGCCGGACTTGCCCGCCACCTGATAGGACGGAATGTTGGCGCGCACGCCGGTGCCGCCCATTTCCTTGCTCACCACGCCCTGCAGCATTTCCGCCACGGTGTGGGCCAGTTGTTTTTCGATGACGCGCTCGCCCTGCACCGGTCCATTCACCTTGAGGAAGGACACCGGTTTGCGCACGCCGTCGTTGGCATACACCAGATAGGCCTGCGCCAGTTGCAGCGGCGTTACCTGGAAGCCATAGCCGTAGGCCATGGTGGCGATCTCGGATTTGCTCCAGCGGCTGTGGTTGGGCAGTACGCCCGAGGTTTCACCGGGAAAGCCCGTGCCCAGGTTGGTGCCGAAGCCCACCCGCGCCAGCACGCTCAGCATCGGCTCGGGACCGATGGTAAGCGCCACCTTGCTGGCCCCCACCTGGCTCGACTTGGCGATGATGCGCGCCAGCGTGGACGGCCCGTAGTTCACCGGGTCCTTGATCGGCTTGCGGTCGATCATGACGTAGCCGGGGCTGGTGTCGATGATGCTGCTGGTGGTGAAGAGGCCCGTTTCCAGCGCGGCGGTCACGGCAAAGGTCTTGGCGGTGGAACCTGGCTCCATCAGATCCACCATGGCGCGGTTCTTCCTGCCGGCATCGGTCATGGTGTTGCGGTTGTTCGGGTTGTAGGACGGCTGACTGACCATGGCCAGCACTTCGCCGGTGCGCGCGTCCAGCACCGTGGCGGTGCCCGCGCTGGCGTTGCGCATGGTTACCGCTTCCTTCAATGCTTTATAGGCGATGTATTGCAGGCGCGAATCCATCGCCAGCACCAGTTCCTTGCCGGGCTGCGGATTGGCGTTGATCTTCACTTCGCGCACGATGCGCCCAAGCCGATCCTTGAGCACCTGGCGCGAACCCGGCGTGCCCTTGAGCGTATCCTCGTAGGCCAGCTCCAGGCCTTCCTGGCCCACCTCGTCGTTGTTGGCCAGACCCACCACGTGCACGGCCGCCTCGCCCATCGGGTAGTAGCGCTTGTACTCTTCCTGTGCGTATACGCCCTTGAGTTTGAGATCCAGCACGGCCTGCGCCTGCGCGGGCGGCATGGCGCGCTTGATGTAGGCGAATTCACGGTTGGCGTTGTCGACGATACGGCGGTTGAGCGACTGCGGATCGACGCCGATGCTTTGCATGGCCTCGGCCAGCTGCTGACCCTGCTGCGGGTTGCTCAGGATTTCCTTGGGGTTGAGCCACAGCGACAGCACCGGCGTGCTGATCGCCAGCGGTTCGCCGTTGCGGTCCACGATGTTGCCGCGGGTGGCCACGATCACGTCGTTGCGCACCGTGCGCGCATCGCCTTCGCGCTGCAGCACGTTGTTGTCGATGATCTGCAGGTCCAGCACCTTCCAGCCGATCACGGCCATGGCGGCGCCGATCAGCGTCACCACCAGGCCAAGACGCCAGCCAGGCTGCTGGGGCGGCGCGCGCATGTCTCTGTAGCTGTTGCCTCTAGGGTTATTGGCCACCGAGCACCACCACTTTGCTCATGTCGGGCGTTTCCATGCCCAGTTCGCTCACCGCCATGTCTTCCACCTTGCCCTGTGCGACCAGACTGCTCTGTTCCAGCAGCAGGCGCCCGTATTCCACCTGAATGGCGTTGCGCTTCTGTTCCAACTGCTGCAGCGTGTTCAGCCGATACCTGCCGGTATGCGTGGCGTTCACCACGCCAAGCGCCGTGAACGCGATGGCGCCGAGCAGCACCGCGAACGCGAGCCAGAAGCCACGGCCCGGCACGTTCGAGGCAGGCGTGGCCGCGGCCACGTTTTGCGCTGTCATGGTTTTGAACATCTACCCGATCTTTTCCGCTACCCGCAGCACGGCGCTGCGTGCCCTGGCGTTGTCTTCCAGTTCCGCGGCGTCCGCCTTGCGCGCCTTGCCCACCAGACGCAGCGTGGGATTCAGCTGCGCCTGCGTTACCGGCAGGCCGCGCGGAAACTCGTCTCCGCGCGCTTCCCGCCGCATGAATTCCTTGACCATCCGGTCTTCGAGCGAATGGAAGCTGATCACCGCCATCCGCCCACCCGGCAACAACACATCGCGGGCCGCCCGCAATGCACGCTGCAGGTCACCCAGTTCGTCGTTGATGAAAATGCGAATGCCCTGAAAGGCCCGCGTTGCCGGATGCTTGTGCTTTTCCCAGGCCGGGTTGGCCTGCTTGACGATTTCCGCCAATTGCAGGGTGCTGACAATCTCGTTGTGGGTTCTCGCCGCCACAATCGCCCGCGCCATCCGCCTGGAAAATTTTTCTTCTCCGTACTCGAACAGTACTCGCGCAATCTCTTCCTCTTGCGCCGTTGCCAGCCACTGCGCCGCGCTGATCCCACGGGTGGGATCCATGCGCATGTCCAGCGGCCCATCCTTGTTGAAACTGAATCCTCGCGCCGCGTCGTCCAGCTGGGGTGAAGACACGCCCAGATCCAGCAACACGCCCTGCGCCGCTTCCCTTCCCGCCAGCTCGCGCACCAAAACGTCGAGCTCGGCGAAACTGCCATGTGCCACCAGAACGCGCGCATCTTCGCGCTGCAGTTCCGTTGCTGCGGCAATCGCCTGCGGATCCTTGTCGATCACCAGCAGACGCGCCGCCGGCCCCAGGCGCCGCAATATTTCCCGACTGTGGCCGCCGCGCCCGAAGGTGCCGTCCACGTACAGGCCATCGACACTGGTGATCAGAGCGTCGACGGCTTCCTGCAGCAGTACGCTCCGATGTTGCAATTCGTCACTCACCGGCTAGATCGACAGCCCCTTCAGGCGTTCCGAAATTCCCGCGCCATCGTCCGTGATGTAGAGCTGGCGCTGTTGTTCCATCCAGGTGTCTTCGTCCCACAGCTCGAATTTGTTGGTCATGCCCACCAGCGCCACCTTCTTCTCGATACCCACCAGACCACGCAGCACCGGCGGTATCAGCACGCGGCCGCTACCGTCGATGTCCATGTCCATGGCATGACCGATGAAGAGATATTTGAAGCGCTGCTCGCTCGGCTCGAAATCGGACAGCTTGCGCACTTCGCGCGAGGCTTCCTCGAAGTCGGGTTCAGGGTAGATGAGCAGGGATTTGCCGTGGCGCTGCACAGTGATGACGAGGCGTCCCTTGGACTGTTCCTCGAGCTCGGCGCGATAACGCGCAGGGACCGACAGGCGACCCTTGGCGTCCAACGCGAGCATGTGCAGCCCTTTCAACAGCACCCGAATTACCCTTCAAGCCGGAGTTGACCAAGGCCCTCCATTCATTCATAAGGAGGACCACAAGCGCACTTTTATCCCACTTTGTTGTCATCTTGTGCTACTTGGCCCCACTATAATCCACTGATTTCCTCCAGCGCAAGCGCTTATTTCTTTGTTTTTATTGAAAAAAGGGGTAGTTCACAGAAGGGGTTTGCAAGGGGGAATTCTGGGAAAAGCAAACCTGCGGAATTACAGATGGGTAAGGTTTGAAGTTAAAGTGGTTTATTAAGAGAGGGCGAGAGGGTGTGGGGAAGTGGGATGTTTTCGGGCATCCCACTTGGCTTTGGTGGTTCTTATCAATGGCCGGGTGATTTGTATTGGTCCGCTTCGGGTCTGCTGCAGCCGCCTGGTCAAACATGCCTTCGGCATTGAGTTACGCACGGCATCCTCTGTTTTTGGCTTTGATTTTGGATTCCAGTGCGGAGCACTGAAGCTTGAAGCAAGCCTCTGGTGTTCCTTTTGACCATCCAGGGGCGTTGATGGCCAGGGATGGCCATCACCGAGCGCACAGGGATGTGCTTGTAGCGTCCCCTGGATGGTCAAAAGGAACGCCAGAGGCTCTCGGGATCGATGCGGACCACAAGCCGCAAGCCGCAGCACCGAGGGCGTCAAGAAGAAAAAGGCCGAGTCAGCCGATAAGCCGGGTTCTGTCGTGGACAATCATTCATCTGGGAGACGCGTCACCGCGTTCCTCAAGCAGCCTACCCGAATCCAGTGCGAGCAACACCGGTGGATTCCTATTTGGCCTTGCTCCAGGTGGGGTTTGCCGTGCCATGGAATGTTACCACCCATGCGGTGCGCTCTTACCGCACCATTTCACCCTTACCCGACCGTAAACGGCCTGGCGGTATCTTTCTGTTGCACTTTCCGTAGGCTCGCGCCCCCCAGGCGTTACCTGGCACCCTGCTCTGTGGAGCCCGGACTTTCCTCCGCGGTGCAAGCACCGCCGCGATTGTCTGGCCGACTCAGGCGCGCAAGCTTAGAGACTTACCGGGCAAAAACCAATCACTGTTTTTGCTGCAGCTTCAATCCCAGCTCATACAGCTGATTCTTGCGGCCGTTGCTCAGGCGCGCGGCGGCCGCAGCGGCCTGTTTGAGCGGCAGATAGTCCAGCAGGACGCGCAGCAGGGTTTCGTCGTCCTGCGCCTGGGGCGACTCCGGCTCGGGGCAACCCTGCACGATCAGCACGAACTCGCCCTTGCGCTGGTCGGGATCGTTGCGCACCAGCGCCAGCAGCGTGGCAAGGTCGGCCTGCACGATGGTTTCGTAGGTCTTGGTCAGCTCCCGAGCCAGGGTGGCGGGGCGGGCATCGCCGAAGACTTGCGCCAGCGCTTCCAGGGCGGCTTCGATGCGATGTGGGGCTTCGTAGAAGATCAGCGTGCGCGGTTCGTTGCGCAGTACCTGCAGGCGTTGTTCGCGGGCATTGGCTTTTGCGGGCAGGAAGCCTTCGAAACAGAAGCGGTCGGACGGCAGGCCCGCGACCGACAGTGCGGTGATGGCGGCGCAGGCGCCGGGAATCGGTACCACCCTGATGCCGCGCTGGTGCGCGGCGCGTACCAGTGTGTAGCCGGGATCGGAGATCAGCGGCGTGCCGGCGTCCGAGATGAGCGCGATGCTGCGGCCGGCGTCGATCTGGGCCAGCAGCGCCTCGCTGCGCTGGGTTTCGTTGTGTTCATGCAATGCCTGCATCGGCGTTTGGATGCCGTGCGCCTGCATCAGGCGGGCGCTGTGGCGGGTGTCTTCCGCCGCGATCAGGTCGACGCTGCGCAGCACGTCGAGCGCGCGCTGGCTCAGGTCCGCCAGATTGCCGATCGGCGTGGCGACGATGTAAAGGCAGGCGCGCATCAGGGAAGTCGGGCCGGGCTCAAACCTCGTTCCGCCATTTGATGTTGCAGCCGATGCTTGGCTTCTGTTCCCGCGGCACGCCCTGCCCCGCCAGCAGGGCGTCGATGGCGGCGCGCAGGTCGTTGCCGGTTACCGGGATGCCGTTGCCCGGG
>DATMFX010000187.1:0-3583 GCA_035555995.1 Hyphomicrobiales bacterium
GGCGGTCGAAGGGACGCTGGTAGCGATGGTGTTCCCGACCGTCGGTATCGACGCAGGCAATGCCGGCATAGGCGGCCACCACGCCCAAGCCGGCCTGGCTCAGGCGGCGTTCGAGGCTGGCGAGGTGATGCGGCAGAAAGCGGTCGTCATCGTCGAGAAAGATCAGCAGTTCGCCACGAGCGGCGTCCATCCCGGCATTGGCGGCGGCACTGCGGCCGAGCGGCGCGCCGGGGTCCACCAGGCGCAGCGGAAAACGGCCGCACCAGGCGCCGCGGTCGCGATGCGGGCGACCGCTGGCGTTCACCAGCACCACTTCAATGTTGGCGTAGGTTTGCAGCGCCACCGAATCCAGCGCCTCGGTCAAACTGTCGCGATCCATGCTGCGCACGATCACGCTCACCAGCGGATAATCCTGCCCGACCAGCGGCACGCCGAGCGCGCGCTGGCGCTGATATTCCGAGCGGTAAAGGCCAAGTGGGTCCTGTTCAACTTCCTGCGCCGTCACCAGCATGAACGCCTCGGCCGCGGTGACGCTTTCGGGCAGGGTGTAGGTGCGGTAGCGGTTCAGGGCGGCCACGTCGAGGTCATAGCGCTGGCGGGTCAGCTGCGAGGGAAAGCAGGCCATGGCCTGTTGCTTGCGCGGCATCAGCGCGCTGATGTCCAACAAATGCGTGGGCTTGAGCGGAATGCCCACTTCGTAGAAGGCCAGCTTGGCGTTGCCGCCGAGACGGCGCAGCGTTTCCAGCGCCGCCATGCCGAGCACCCGGTGGTCGGGGTGCATCTCGAACACGGACGGCGCGTAGATCAAATCCGCCCCGCTGGCGCGGCACAGGTCCAGCAGCGTGCCGATCAGCGGTTCGCCGTAGCTCAGGCCGCGGTCGGCATAGTCGAGAAAACGCGGGGCGCCATAGCCGAGCACGGCGGCGGCGGCCTCGCTTTCGCGGCGGCGGACCTCGCGCAGGGCCTGCGCTTGCGCCGGCTCCATGCCGTAGGTGCCTTCGGTGAGGATGACCACCTCCACCGCAACGCCAAGCTCTACGTGACGCATGATGGCACCACCGCAGCCGAACACTTCGTCGTCGGGGTGCGGGGCCAGGACGAGCACCCGCGTGGCCGGCAACTCCGTGCTTGGTTGGTAGGGAACGAACAGGCTTTCCAAGGAAACTCCGGGGCTTGGGCGAAGGCGGGGCAACTATAGCGAAATCAGGCAGGGCACGGTACCTGCGTGCAGGCGGGCGAGGACTGTCATCCCTTGCACTTCCGCCCGTTCCGGACCACGAACGCGACCACAAAAATCGCGTCAAGTTCCCGTAATTTCTGCATTTTTCTCATTCCTGCTAGACTGCGTGGTTCGGCCGCAATGGCGCGGTCGAATCAACTGATGTTTGCACTACTGAGAGGTATTGTCGTGAAGGCGTGCAATGTTGCTTTACCCGCCAGACGTCTGCTTGCTGTCGCTATCGCGCTGAGCAGTGCTTGGGGAGGAGCTGTTCAAGCCCAGGGAAATATAGACGAAATCACCGTCACGGGCTCCCGTATAAGACAGTCGACAGGGATGGTCACACCAGTACCGGTTACCGCGGTCACCATGACCGAGCTTACCGACGTCAACCCCGGCGGTACCGTCGCCGACCAGCTCGGCGCCCTGCCGCAGTTCTTCGGCAACCGCGGCGCGCAGGGTTCCACCGGCGCCATGACGGTGAACTCCGGCACCAGCCAGCTCGACCTGCGCAACCTGGGCGCCAACCGTACGCTGGTGCTGTTCGATGGCTCCCGCGTGGTACCGGCGGACATCACCGGCGCCGTCGGTATCGACACTCTGCCCACCGCTCTGTTGAGCACCGTCGACGTGGTCACCGGTGGCGCTTCGGCCGCCTATGGCGCGGACGCGCTCGGTGGCGTGGTCAACTTCGTTCTCAACCGCAACTTCGAAGGGTTGAAGTTCGAAGCCGGCACCGGCATCACCGAAGTGGGTGATGGCGAACGCTGGAACCTGTCCCTGGCCGGCGGTAAGCGCCTGACGGACAAGCTGCACGTCATCGGCTCCCTGGAAGCCCGCCACATCGACCAGATAATGCGCGATCCAAGTGATCTCGACGGCGATTGGTGGAAACGCTGGGGCCATGTGACCAACCCCGCCTGGATCTCCGCCACTGCCACGCCGAACGAGCCGCAGCGGCTGACCCTGCCCTGGGTATCGTCCACCGAGCATACGCCCACCGGCATGATCTGGGCGCGCAACGGCAGCGCTTCCACGTCGCCGCTGATTCCCTTCGCGTACAACGGCATGACCTTTACCAAGGACGGCCAGAACGTACGTCCGTTCATCCCGGGCGACGTGTACGCCGCCCCCAACCGCACCGGCTCCACCAAGTCGCAGTCCGG
Organism: Hyphomicrobiales bacterium; assembly: GCA_035555995.1. Classification (GTDB taxonomy): domain Bacteria; phylum Pseudomonadota; class Gammaproteobacteria; order Pseudomonadales; family Pseudohongiellaceae; genus CAILUG01. The sequence continues at coordinate 2,386 of DATMFX010000187.1, forward strand.
CGGCCCGGAAGGCGACATCGCCAACCAGGCCTTCGAAAACGGCCCTTACGGCGCCGAGACCATAGGCCGTTCGGCCTTCACTGCGTTGAAGTACGACTTCACCGATCGCGTCTCCGGTTTCGCCCAGGCCCTGGTGGGCCGTTCCGAATCGAACTCTCCGGGTCGCCGCACCCGCTATCTGTTGCGCGACAGCTGGTACGCCACTGTCTACCGCGACAACGCCTTCCTGCCGGCCGATATCGCGGCCGCCATGGATGAAGCCGGCATCGATTCATTCCAGCTGCACAAGGCCGGCGCCTTCGTCGGCGACAACAACATCGGCATGGGCGACGGCATGGAACGCTTCACCACCTATTCCTGGAGCGTGGGCATCGATGCGGTGCTGCCGAACGACTGGGATCTGCGTGCTTCCTGGCAGTCGGGCAAGTCCGACAACAATGCCGGCATGTACGGCCAGACCCGCGTGGACCGCATGTTCCTCGGCATGGACGCGGTGCGCGATCCCGCCACCGGCGCCATCGTCTGCCGCGCGCAGCTGTACAACCCCACCGAAGCGCAGCTGGCGGCCACGCCCGCCATCCAGGGCCGCGAATCGGTAACGGGGGGTCCGCTGCTCTCGCCGATCGGTCTCGACAACAGCATCCGCGACTGCGTGCCCTACAACATCATGGGCGCCGGCAACATGGATCAGGCGGCGGTGGACTACACCCAGTCGCCGCGTCTCGAGCTGAGCGAAGTGGAACAGGACTTCGCCGAGGTGGTGGTCAGCGGCAAGCTGTTCGACGGCTGGAGCGGCCCCGTCAGCTTCGCCGGCGGCCTGAACTGGCGCGAGCAGTCCTTCAAGCAGTGGATCGAATCCTCGGTGTATCCGTACGGCCCGCCCGCCAACGCGCCGGAACTCGGCATCCAGGGCATTTCCACCGGCTATGCCAACGGTAGCGAATCGCTGCACCTGATCTCGTCGCTGCGCGACGCCTCGGGCGATCTGGACGTGTGGGAATGGTTCGGCGAGCTGAACGTGCCGCTGTGGGAATCCGCTTCGGGTTCGCAGGCACTCGACAGCACGCTGGCCTACCGCAGCTCGGATTACTCCCGCAGCGGCCGCATCGAAAGCTGGAAACTGGGCCTGAACCTGCAGGTGTACGACGATCTGCGTCTGCGCTTCACCAAGTCGCGCGACGTGCGTGAGCCGACCTTC
>DATMFX010000188.1:0-2305 GCA_035555995.1 Hyphomicrobiales bacterium
CACGCCGCCCATGCGCGCATTGCGCGTGTAGGTACCGATGGCATATTCACCCTGCACACTGACGATGCTGGCGCTCACCCGCGCAATGCGGTTGTTGCGTGCCGGCGCCGCAGCCGCACGGGCCGGCGCGGCGGGCAGGAATGCTGCCCCGGCGCCGGCAAATGCCAGGCATGCACCGCGTTTCAGAAATTCTCTTTTGTGGATTCCGTCTGCCATACCGGTATTCCTCTCATTCAACGATTCACCGCTATCCGTTCCATGACGGGGCAACGGCGCATGATTTACACGCGCAGCGAATCCGTACTGATCTGCGCCAGATTGCCCGCCCCCATCTGCACCATGACGATTTCCAGTTCCCGGGTGAGAATGTCGACGACGCGCTCGACGCCCTCCTGGCCAAATGCACTCAATCCCCACAAATAGGGCCGGCCGATGCAAACGGCCGTGGCGCCCAGCGCCAATGCCTTGAACACGTCGGTGCCGCGGCGAAAACCGCTGTCCACCAGCACGGGCACCCTGCCCTGCACCACCGGCAGCACTTCCTGCAGCGACTCGAGGCTACCGATACCACTCACCTCGGCGCGCCCGCCATGATTGGAGACGATGATGCCGTCCACGCCGTGTTCCAGCGCCCGCCCCGCATCCTCAGCGGACACGATGCCCTTCAACAGCACTTTCATCGACGTCGACTCCTTCAGGCGATCCACGTATTCCCAGGTGAGCCGGTTGAGGCCGAGCCCCGCCGCGCCGGGACCTTCGAACATAGGGCGGGAAGGACGCTGGCTGCTCACCTCCGGCGCATGGCAAGCCTGGCATTGCGGATTCTGGTTGCGGCGCAGCCGCGCGCTCTCCTCCATGTTGCGATCGGCGATGTCCACCGTAAGCGCCAACGCCGTGCAGCCTGCGCTTTCCGCCCGCTCGATCATGTTTCTGGCCAGGTTCCAGTCCGTCGGCGCGTACAGTTGATACCAGCCGGGTGCCTGCCGCGCCTGCGCCACTTCCTCCACCGAATGATTGGTGACCGTGGACAGAATCTGCAGCGTGTTCCTGGCCCTGGCGGCGCGAGCCACCGCCACTTCCCCTTCCGGATGGAAGGCATTCTGCGCACCCACAGGCGCAAAGAAAATCGGCGCATCGTAGCGCTGGCCGAACAATGCCAGGGACGTATCCACCGTCCCCACGTCCACCAGTCTCCTGGGCACCAGCCGCACTTTTTCGAAGGCTTCGCGGTTGACTCTCAGCATGGTCGAATCATCGCTGCCATAGGCCATGTACGTGTAATGGCCCAGGGACAGCTTTTGTTTGGCGACGTCTTCGAAATCGAAAACATTGACCGCCTGCAGCGGATCCTCGATCAACGCCTGCGCCAGCGCCCGGCTCATCCCCATGCCACAGAACAATGGGCTGCCACAGAGAAAGCGCAGCAGGGAACGCCGGGATATATCCTGCACATTTGCCTGCATCATGCTCATCCTTTTCCTGATCAGAAACTCATGTCGAAACTCAGCTGATAGCGCCGTCCGAACACATCGAAGTTGTTGCTCACGGTTTGCGACGGCCCACGCTGGCCGATGCTGGGCACCACCGGCGGCTCCCGGTCGAACAGGTTGTTGACGTTGAACGACGCCTGCCAGACGCCGCCACTCTCCGTTTCGCCCGTGTAGGACAGTGCCAGGTTGGTAATCGACTGCGAGGCAATGCTGTTGTCATCGACGTCGACACCCTCCACCCAGTTGACGTTGATGCGCGTGCTGTCGTAGTAGCGCTGCTGCAGTCTCACGCCATAAGGCCCCACCGCATAATTCGCCACCAGCGTCGCCGTCCATTCCGGGCGGTTGAGCGTGCCCGCCTCGTCCTGCCGGGTGCCGGCCAGCGGCGTCGTGGAGCTTTCCATCAGGTAGCCGGCAAAGCCGCGCAGATTGAGGCTTTCCTGCGCATCGCGGAAAAAATCCGGCTCCATGCGGTACTGCAGCTCGATATCCACCCCGCGCGTGCGCGCGGCCGCCACGTTCTGGTTGGAATCGATGATGCGCTGCACCTGGCCCGTGTCGGGGTTGCGGGTAATGAGGCTGCAATAATTATGATTGTTGTAGCACTCGTCAACGATGCGCTGCGCGCCAAGGGAACCCACCGCGCCGAACAGATCGATGTCATACCAGTCCACGGCCAGCGACAGGCCGTCTATCCAGGCGGCGAACGACGGCTGGTAGACGAAACCCGCGGTCAGCGTATCGGCCTGTTCGGGCGCCAGGTTTGGATTGCCTCCGGACTGCACGGTGGTGGTCACCGACGCATTGGCAAATAC
>DATMFX010000189.1:0-7791 GCA_035555995.1 Hyphomicrobiales bacterium
CGCCGCGGTCCGGATTCCACCCGTTTTTGCTCCCGCCGCGCCCGCCACTTCAACCACCCGGTACTCCCCGCTTGCAAGCCCGTCGAGCGACCACTCGCCGATACGCCAGCGCACCAGTCTGAGGGTGGGGAAGCCCACCGCCGCCGTCATGCGCCGGACCTGCCGGTTGCGTCCTTCCGTGATGGTCAGTTCCAGCCAGGAATCCGGCACGCTCTTGCGCACCCGGATGGGCGGCTGGCGTTCCCACAGCAGGGGCGGCGGCACGGCGCGCGCCTGTGCAGGGCGTGTGCGCCCGTCCTTCAGTGCCACCCCCTGGCGCAGGGCCTGCAGCGCCACCTCGGTGATTTCCCCTTCCACCTGCACCAGGTAGGTTTTCGGCAGTTTGTGGCGCGGATCGCTGATGCGGTGCTGCAGCTGGCCGTCATCGGTCAACAGCAAGAGCCCCTCGGAATCGCGGTCCAGACGGCCGGCCGGGTAAACGTTTGGCAGAGGAATGAAGGAGCCCAGGGTTTGGCGCGACGCGTCGTCGGTAAACTGGCTGAGCACGTCGTAGGGTTTGTTGAACAGCACCAACTGCGCCATGGTGTGCGGACACATTCCTGGGTGGAGAAACTGAGCGGGCGAAAGCATCCGCGCCGGCGCAAACACCGGCGCGGATACGAATCGAGAATAACGGGTAGAGCGATTGTAGCGCGACGCCTCAGGCGTTGCCGACTGCCGCCACCGCCTCTTCTTCCTCCAGCGCCCTTTCTTCGCCGTTGACCGGCGCGATGTTCGCCGCGTGCAAGCCTTTGGGACCTTCCACGATCTCGAAGGATACCGCCTGGCCCGCCTTGAGCGTCTTGTAGCCATCCATGGTGATGGCGGAATAATGGGCGAAAAGATCCCCGCCGCCTTCGTCAGGCAGAATGAAACCGAAACCCTTGGCGTTGTTGAACCACTTGACCTGTCCAGTGCTCATCTACAAATTCCCCTCAAATGATTACTGATCTTGTTTTTTTGGCTACTGCTTTTTTTATGACTACTTTTGTACGACTACTTGGTATGGCTATTTTTTGGAACTGCTTTTCTAACGGTTACTTTTTGTGCTTGCTTTTTTACGGTTACGACACCCGAGAGTCATCTTCTGTATGCCTCGGTGCTGAAACGTATAAACCCTTTTTTTTGGCATGTCAAATTCCCGACAAAAATACAAATTGCCCCTTGAAAAATGTCGCGGCAGCAGCATTGTGGAAGCTATCCGCGCGGTGGCCGCGAGCCCCGTCCAACCGCGGTCGGCGTCCGTCGGGGCTCATGAACGAGAACGATTCAGGCTTGTCATTCATGCTATAGTTCAACGCATCCCCATGTCGGCGGATGCAGCCGCAACCGCGCTGATCCGACCTCACCCGATGCTATCGAGGACCGCACTTTTCATGATCCTGAATTCGCAAAATCCCGATGATTTCGAAGTCCACAGGGACGGTAGCCTCAGGGAAGTGCTGGCGCCCGAGCAGGCCAAGCTCAAACCACCGCCGCTGTATCGCGTGGTGCTGCTCAATGACGACTACACGCCGATGGAATTCGTCGTGGAGGTGCTGCGCCGTTTCTTCGGCATGGACGTCGAGACCGCCACCCGCGTCATGCTGAAGGTGCACACCGAAGGCAAGGGCGTGTGCGGCGTGTACCCCCGCGAGATCGCCGAGACCAAGGCCGTGCAGGTCAACGAGCACGCCCGCGCGGCGGAACATCCGCTGCTGTGCGACATTGAAGTCGACGATTAAGCCCTCATTTAACCTGGCAGGGGCATCATGTTCCCGACCGGCGCCGGATTGCCGGCCTTGCTCCACCCCACAGACGTTCGACATGTAAAGGGAATCTTCCCGGAGGCAGTGCGAGACCATGCTGAGCAAAGAATTTGAACTGGCCCTCAACCACGTCGTTGGCTGGGCCAGCCTGAAGCGTCACGAATTCATCACCGTCGAGCACTTGCTGTTGGCGCTGGTGGACGATCCCGCCGCGCGGGAAATTCTGCTGGCCTGCGATGCCGATCCCGAACGTCTGCGCGAGGACATCGAACAGTACCTCACCACGCAGATGCCGGTGCTCACCGCCGAGGCGCGCTCGGGTGAAACCACCCAGACGCTCGGCTTCCAGCGCGTGATCCAGCGTGCCGTGTTCCACGTGCAGTCCACGGGCAAGCGCGAAGTGTCCGGCGCCAACGTGCTGGTGGCGATCTTCCAGGAAAAAGAGAGCCATGCCGTCTACCTGCTGCGCAAGCACGGCATCGGCCGTGGCGACGTGGTCAACTACATCACCCACGGCAGCGTGGGCGGCCCCGGCATGCAGGAAGAACCCGATGCCGAAGCCGCCGCGGTGGAAGGCGGCAAGGAACGTGCGCAGGGCGCCCTGGACAGCTTTGCCACCAACCTCAACGAGGAAGCCCGCGCGGGCCGCATCGACCCCCTGATCGGCCGTGACGAGGAAATCGTGCGCCTGATCCAGGTGCTGTCGCGCCGGCGCAAGAACAACCCGCTGTTCGTGGGCGAGTCCGGCGTGGGCAAGACCGCCATCGCCGAAGGGCTGGCCAAGCACATCGTCGAGGGCCAGGTGCCCGAGGTGCTGCAGAACAGCGTCATCTATTCGCTCGACATGGGCGCGCTGCTGGCCGGCACCAAGTACCGCGGCGACTTCGAGAAACGCTTCAAGGCGCTGCTTGGCGAACTGGCCAAGCAGGAAGGCGCGATCCTGTTCATCGACGAAATCCACACGATCATCGGCGCCGGCGCCGCCTCGGGCGGGGTGATGGATGCGTCCAACCTGCTCAAGCCGCTGCTCACCTCCGGCAAGCTGCGCTGCATCGGATCGACCACGTATCAGGAATACCGCGGCATCTTCGAGAAGGACCGCGCGCTGTCACGTCGCTTCCAGAAGATCGACGTCACCGAACCCGACGTGGAAACCACGTACCAGATACTGCGTGGCCTCAAGCCGCGCTATGAGGAACATCACGACCTGCGCTACACCGACAAGGCGCTGCGCGCGGCCGCCGAACTGGCCTCACGCTACATCAATGATCGCTTCATGCCGGACAAGGCCATCGACGTGATCGACGAGGCGGGCGCCTACCAGCGCCTGCAGAGCGCCAGCAAGCGCAAGAAAACCATCGGCGTGAGCGACATCGAACGGGTGGTGGCGCAGATTGCGCGCATTCCGCCCAAGAACGTGTCCGCGTCCGACAAGACCGCGCTCAAGGATCTGGAAAAGAACCTCAAGCTGGTGGTGTTCGGGCAGGACGAGGCGATCACCGCGCTTGCCTCGTCGATCAAGCTGTCGCGCGCCGGGCTGAAAGAGGGCGAGAAACCGATCGGTTCCTACCTGCTTTCCGGTCCCACCGGGGTCGGCAAGACCGAGGTGAGCCGGCAGCTGGCCAAGATCCTGGGGATCGAGCTGGTGCGCTTCGACATGTCCGAATACATGGAGCGGCATACCGTTTCGCGCTTGATCGGTGCGCCTCCGGGCTACATCGGTTTCGACCAGGGGGGCCTGTTGACCGAGGCGATCTCCAAGAACCCGCACTGCGTGCTGCTGCTCGATGAGATCGAAAAGGCGCATCCGGACGTGTTCAACCTGCTGCTGCAGGTGATGGACCATGGCATGCTGACCGACAACAACGGTCGCAAGGCGGATTTCCGCAACGTGATCCTGATCATGACCACCAACGCCGGTGCGCAGGAAATGAGCCGCAGTTCCATCGGCTTCACCAGCCAGGACCACAGCTCCGACGGCATGGAGGTGATCAAGCGGATGTTCTCGCCCGAGTTCCGCAACCGGCTCGACGCGATCATTCCGTTCGCGCCGCTCGACACCAACGTGATCCGTACCGTGGTCGACAAGTTCCTGGTGGAACTGCAGACGCAGCTCGACGACCGCAAGGTGGTGCTGCACGTGGAGGACGAAGCGGTGGATTGGTTTGTCGAACACGGCTACGACAAGGCCATGGGCGCGCGGCCGATGCTGCGGCTGGTGCAGAACAAGATCAAGCGGCCACTGGCCGAAGACATCCTGTTCGGCAAGCTGGTCAATGGCGGCGACGTGCACGTGACCGTCGAGAACGGTGACATCCACCTGGACATCACCGCGGCAGCCACTGCCGGCCGCCAGCCGGCGGGCGACGAGGAACTGGACGAGGAAAATCTGGACGTGTAAGCCAAGCGCCGGGATAAGCAAAGACCGGCGTTCGCCTTGCGCAATCAGCACGACATCACTTAGGATGAGAACAATTCTCATTGGCAGGGTAGTGCCCTGTCGTATTCATTCTGGGATCTTGTCGTGCCAGGCAGTGACATCGCAGCAAAGGAAATCCATGCCCTCTACGCTGACCACAATACTTGGTTGCGCGGCTGGTTACGGAGAAAGCTGGGCAATGCCAGCGATGCCGCCGACATTGCCCACGATACTTTCCTACGCCTGTTGATCCGCCAGCGCCCGGTGACCCGACCGGGGTTGGAGCCTCGCGCTCTGCTGGCCCACGTTGCCAAGGGACTGCTGGTCGATCATTGGCGGCGGCGCAGCATCGAGCAGGCTTACCTGGAAACCTTGGCCCAATTGCCGGAGCCGCAATCGCCGGGTCCCGAAGAGCGCCTGTTGATCCTGGAGGCGCTGTATCGCATCGATGCCATGTTGCATACGCTGCCGCGGCGCACGCGCGACATTTTTCTATTGGTGCAACTCGACGGATTGAACTACCAGCAGGTGGCCGACCGGCTGAATATGGCGTTGATCACCGTCAAACGCCACATGCGCAAGGCTTTTCTGGCCTGTCTTGCCCTGGACTGAGCACGCGTTTCCTATGGACACCAAGGCCCCCGCCGAAGCACTCCCTCCTGGCATCCTCGCGCAGGCCGCCGATTGGCTTCTGCTGATACAGTCCGGCGAAATGAGCGATGCGGACCAGGCGGCCCTGCAGCGATGGTGTGGGCAGAGCCCCTCCCATCGGCTCGCCTGGATGCGCGCGGAGGCTATTCTTGACGCATTCCAGCGGGTGCCTGGTCCGGTGGGGCGCGGGACGCTGACCCGTCTGGACAAGCTCGGTCGGCGCCAGAGTCTGAAGTTGTTCAGCCTGCTGCTGTTGGGAGGGTCTGGCGCCTGGCTGGCCTATCGCCAAGTGCCCTGGCAGCAGTGGAATGCCGACCTGCACACAGCCACCGGCGAGCGCCGTGCCTTCGCCCTGGCGGACGGCACGCAACTGGTGCTGAACACGGCCACCAGCGTCGATCTGGCGTTCTCCGCCATGGAGCGCCGGCTGACGCTCCTACGTGGCGAAATACTGATCACCACCGGCCAGGATCCGGCGCCAGTGCCGCGCCCTTTCATCGTGCAGACACGACAGGGTCGCCTGCGCGCCCTGGGCACCCGCTTTGCCGTGCGGCATCTGGATGACGCCATCGGCGTGGCGGTGCATGAGGGGGGAGTGGAAATTGCGCCTAGCGGTCTCGCGGAACGGGTGGTCGTGGCAGCCGGCGAGCAGCGCCGATTCAGCGCCACGCGGATCGGGATGGCCGAGGAGGCGAATGCCAGCGACCTGCTGTGGGAGCAGGGCATGCTGCTGGCGCAGGACATGCGTGTCGGGGATCTGATAAAGGAGTTTGGCCGTTATCGCCGCGGCGTGCTGCGTTGCGACCCCGCCAGCGCTGTGCTGCTGGTGTCGGGCGCCTTCCCGTTGGACGACATCGAAGCCAGTCTCGACCTGCTGGAGCAGAGCCTGCCGTTGAGGATCAATCGCATCGGCCCCTGGTGGGTGAGCATTACCGCCCGCTAGGCGTTTCCTTAAGTGCCTGCAGTGCCTGCCGCAAAAAAATTTTCTCGAAATAGGTGATACCTTTTCAGGGCAACCGGGCGGGGTGGTCAATCTGGTGCGGAAACGGCCGCTTGCCGAGCAGGGTGTTACCGTTACCGCGCAGGCCGGCTCATGGAACAACTACCGAACCGAGATCGATGGAAACGCTCCGGTCACGGATAGGCTGCGGCTGCGCGCGGTGGCGGCTTACCAGGATCGTCGCTTTTCGGTCGACGGACAAAAGCTGGCGGCGCCGGCGCTGTACGGCATCGCTGAATTCGATGCGACGCCGCAAACGCGTCTGTCGCTTGGCGCGAGCTGGGAAAAGAACGACTACGACGGTTATTACCGTGATTTTCTTCCACGGTTCACCGACGGGCGAGGCCTTGGGCTACCCCGTTCCTCACGTGGCTTGGCACCGGCGTGGAACCGCTGGAACTACAAGGCCAGCAATGGCTTCGGCAGCATCGAACAGCAGCTCGGGGAGAACTGGAGTCTGAAGCTTGATGTCAATCGTGCGGAACTGTGGCTGGGCAACGCGCAGGTGGGCGCGCGTGGTGCCGTCGATCCGCTTACCTTGAGGGGACCACGCTATACCACGGCCTCCTCATCGGACAATTCATTCCGTAACGATACGCTCAATGCCGCGCTCACTGGCAAGGTGGCGCTGTTCGGTCGGGAACACGATATCGTGGTGGGCGGCAATCGCTTCAAGAGCGAAGCCACGCTCAATCAAGTCGTCGCTGCCGTTCCGCAGCCCACCGGTTCCATCTTCGGTTATGACTATGGCTCGGTGCCATTCCCGGTATTTCCCACCCGTTCATCGATCGACAATCTGAGTCTGGTCGAGGAAGCCGGCCTTTATGGCATGGGTCGCCTCAACCTCGCCGATCGGCTCAAGTTGGTCCTTGGGGGCAAGCGGGGTGATTACCGCACCAAAGCCGGCAATACGCAGCTGGGCTACACGGGCGAAAACAAGGAAGAGGGCGTTTTCATTCCCTATGGGGGACTGCTTTACGATTTCGCCACGAACTGGACCGCATACGTCAGCTACTCCGAAGCATTCGAAGAGCAATCCACGCTGTTCACCACGGGCGGCACGCCGTTGCCACCGCTGGAAGGTGCCAACTACGAGGTGGGAATAAAAGGCGCGCTGTATGACGAGCGGCTGAACCTTGCCCTCGCGGTATTTCGCATCGACCAGACGAACCGGCCCCAGGAGGATCCAAATGGCCCGGCCATTTGTCCAGGATCGCCTTATGACGACGTCTGCTACCTCGCGGACGGCAAGGTTCGCGGCCAGGGTTTCGAAGCGGAGCTGTCCGGAGAACCGGCACCCGGCTGGCAGATCGTGCTGGGCTATACCTTTACCGATACCGAGTACCTGCGTGAGCGCAACCCGGACGGCACGCCTTCAGCCGTCGAAGGCCGCGATTTCAGCTCCATTACGCCTCGGCATCTGGTCAAGATCTGGAGCAACTACCAGTTCACGGGTGATTTTTCCCGCCTCAGCCTTGGCGGCGGGGTGAATTTCCAGAGCGGCATCTACCTTCTGGACGAGACGTACAAGATCGAGCAATCGGCGTATGGCATCGTCAATGCGCGCATCGGCTACAAGCTGGGCGCGGGCATGGACGCCTCACTGAACGTCAACAACCTGTTGGATAAAAACTACTACCAGCGCATTGGAGACCGGACCTCGGGCAACCGTTACGGCGAACCGCGCAGCTTCATGCTCACGATCCGCGCATCGTTCTGACCGGCGTCATGGGCACGACGTTCAGGCAATCCATGGCATGGCTGCACGGCTGGGCCGGCCTCGTGGCGGGCTGGATTTTGTTCTTCGTATTCCTGACCGGCACATTCGCCTATGTGAGCGATGAGATCGATCGGTGGATGCGGCCGGAACTGCCACTGGCTTCCCCCACACGGCTGTCCACCGAGAGCCTGGTGCAGCTTGCCGAACGCCGCTT
>DATMFX010000190.1:0-6131 GCA_035555995.1 Hyphomicrobiales bacterium
AACCTCCACCGGCTCGGCCACGCCCAACCAGCGATACGCCTGCACCTGGCGCATCTCGATCACCTTGAATCCCGGCAGCGCTGCCTCGGCGGCGCGGCGCACCATCTGGATTTCCATCGTCATCGGAACGACCGGATGGCCATCGGCCGGCACCGGCCATCCTGGGCGTTGGGGATGAAGCGCGTGGTCTGCCACCCAGGGGATGGTCGTCGCCAGGTCCAGCAGGCGAACGATGTGCCGATCGATTTGCAGCGGCGCGCCATCGTTTCCCTGCGTCGACGGCGCCAAGCCGTAGCGATGCCCGTCCCGTCCATCCGCTTCAGCTCCGTGCGCTGGCAGTATCAATTTCGGCCGCCCGCCCGTACCGGACGAATACCTGTCGAGCAGTTGCAGCACCTCCGCACGCGCCGCGTCGATTTCCGCCAGGGTCTGCAGAATCGCGGCACGCACCGGGTCCTCCTGCGCGGAGGCAGGCACCGCGGCTGGTCGCTGTGCCGGGCCGGACGCCGCGGGCGATGCCGTCGATGTTGGCGCCGCCACCGCCACGGATACCGCTGCCTCCGGCATGGCAAGCAGGCTTGTATCGAAAGCGACACCCTCGACCCAAAGCAGCGCGCAGGCGTTCACGAGCTGGGCAAGGCCGGTACGCGAAGGTTGGTTCAGCGCCATCGCCGCATGTGGCTGTCCCGCGAGCGTGTCGCTGACGAAGCCTGTCAGGGAGCCGGTGCCCACCTGGAGGAAAATGCGGTGCCCGGCGTCATACAGGCCCGCAATCAGTTCACGGAAGCGCACCGGACGCACCATGAAGGCGTGCAAAAGCGCCTGCCGTTCACGGTCGGTGGCGGGAAAGGGCGCCGCGCTGGCCGCCGACCAGAGCGGAATCCGCGGATCGGCCAGCGGGAACCACGCCCGCTCACCCGACCCAGCACGCTGGGCCGCCTCGAAGTAAGGGGAATGGAAACCGCCCGCAAAGGGAAGAAAGCTGCACAGGATGCCCTGCGCCCGCAGCCGGTCGCGCAAGGTGTCGAGCGCGTCGCGATGGCCGCAGACAATCGCCTGGTGCGGGCAGTTGTCATGCGTGAGGTAGAGGCCATCCAGGCCGCTCAATGCCCCGGCGACGGTGGCGGCGTCGCTGCCCGCCATGAGGAAGGCGATCTCTCGCGGGAACGCATCCGGTGATTCCAGCTTGATGAGGGGGTCGACACTCGAAAGCGGGCCGGACAGCACGCCCGCGGCGCGCAGCGCACTGATCTCGCCGATGCTGTGGCCTGCCACCGCATCCGCACGCAATGCGAGGCGCGCGAGGATTTCCGCGAGAAAATCGTTGAACGCGAGGACGCCATCGATGACCTGTGCCAGTTGATGCTCCACGCTGAGCGCGTGGCAGCCGGGCGGGAGCGGTAGGCCAAAATGACGGGCGAGATCGTCCGCGCGCGGCTCGAAACCGCTGTCCAGGCCCGGGAAGAGCAGCGCCACCTTGCCGCCGCCCAGGGCCAATCCGTTTGTGGAGAAATAGATTTGCTGGCGGCCCCGCCAGGGCTTTTGTCCTGCGATCGCCTTGCGCGCGAGCGCGAGCTTCTTCTCATCCGGCTCGATGATCGCCAGGCGCGCCGGGCCAGCGCCGGGATACGGATCACGCTCGCCCCGTTCCAGACGGGCAAGCAGCTGCGCGGGCGTGGCCGCGCTGAGGGTGAGCAGCGCAGGCAGCGCATCGCGCGCGGACGCCATCGCGGTCACGTGAGGTCCATGCTCTCGATGACTTCCTGGGAGCGGCCGCGAGCCGTGGCGAGCAGTTCCAGCGCGGCGCAGATCAGCGCCACCTGCGCGTTTCCAGCTCCCTTGTGAGTGTCCCCGGCCTTCGCGCCCAGTTCATCGAGCAGTCCCGTGTGGCTGTCCCCAGTCTCCATTGTGCCGATGTGGGTGTCCCCGGCCCTCACGCTCAGCTCATTGAGCAATGCCGCGATGCCCTCGTCGAGAGGAATCAAGCCGATACCGCGCGCGGCGTAGCTGCGGGCGAGAGCATCGCCCACCATTCCCGTCCCGGCCCAGGGACCCCAATTGACGGAAAGCACCCGGCCCGCGATACGCGCCTGCCAGGCCGCGGCGAGCCGGTCCAGCACGCTGTTCGCCGCGCCGTAGTCGACCTGCCCGCTGCGCGTGGCCACGGACGCGATGCTGGAGAAGAACACCACGAAGGAAACGTCAGCGCGTATGTGACGGAACAGCGTGAGCGCGGCGTTGACCTTGGTGTCGAAAACACGGGCGAAACTCTCCGCCGACTTGGCCGGAATCAGCGCGGGCTCGACCACGCCGGCGCCGTGCACCACGCCATCGATCCTGCCCAGGGAGGCGTAACACGCGGCGATATGCCCAGCCAGGGCAGATTCATCGCGTACGTCGAGCTGGGTGTAGCGGACCGTTCCACCCGCGGCCCGAATCGCCGCCAGCGTGTCACGGATTTCCCGCTCCGCCAGGGTCTTGCGGACAAGGCGCTCGACTTCCCCCGGATTCGTGACCGCCGCGCCGGCCAGCAAGGCCTGGCGCAGCAGCCGGGGATCGGTGATGCCGCGCGTGTCCGCCGCTTCCTCGGCTGGGGGCTCCGGTGAACGGCCGGTGATTTCCAGGTGACATTGATAGCGGCGTGCCAGTTCCACCGCCAGATGCGCCGACACCCCTCGCGCACCACCGGTAAAGAGCACCACACTGTCCCGCCCGAGCGGCGGGCCAGCCGTGCCGGTACGAGGCGCAGGCGCGGTGCACAAGCGCCGTACCCGACGTTCGCCATCACGGCGAATGACGGCGCGCTCGTCCTTGGCGCCCGCCAGCTCCTGCTCGATCTGAACGGCAAGCTCCGCCGCCGTCGCTTGCGGGTCGAGCTCGAGGTGGCAGGCCCGGCAGCATGGAAATTCCGCTGCCGCGGCCTGCGCCAATCCCATCAATCCCAATCCTTTCGGCTCCCCGCCATCGGGGCCGATGATCGAACCCACCGTGACCAGGTAGCGGCCGCCGCCAACCAGCAGCCGCTGTGCAAGCGGGAACAAACGCTTGACGTCCCCGGCCTCGCTCCGCGGATGCAGCGGCCAGAGATGAATCAGGCCGTCGACCCCATCGATCGCGGCGTCCGCGCCGAAATCCACGACGCGGACACTGGCATTGCGGCCACGCAACCGCTCGGCGAGCAGGCCGGCGATGCCGCGCCCATCGTCGGTGATGACGAAGACGGTGCCCGTCATGTCGCCTTCGGCTTCCGGCACTGGGGTGGAAACGGCTTGAACGAGGTAGCGCGCCAGCGGCTCATGTGGGTGTCCCATTCCGGGTGTGGCCGCCCCACCATCACGTGGCGGTGCCATTTCCGCGGGCTCAAGCCAATCGGCGATCGCGCGAAGGGTCTTGAGCGTCGAAAGCTGTTCCAGCAGCGCATCCCGCCCGGCTCCCGCCTTCTCCACAGCAGGATGCCCGGCCAGGCGGCCCACGATTTCCAGGCGCTTGATCGAATCGATCGAGAGATCCGCCTCCAGATCGAGGTCAGGATCCAGCACCTCGGCGGGGTAGCCCGTGGTCTCGCTCACGATCTCGAGCAGCACCTCGGCGATTGGCTTCGCGCCGGATGCAGGTGCCGCTTCGAGTCCATCATTCCGCTGCTCACCGCCGGTCTGGATTACGGCACCAGAGGCTCTGGGCACGTCGCCCTGCCCACCGCTGTTTCCGGAAATTTCCGGCAGGTGTTCCGCCAGCCAATCCAGCAGCGAACGCAGTGTTTTTCGTGCGGCGAGTTCCTCGATCAGCTCATCGATGCCGTGCCCCGCGATTTCGCGCAGGGCGAGCCGGTGCGAGAGTTCGGCGATGATTTCCTGCCGCTTGATCGAATCGATCGAGAGATCCGCCTCCAGGTCGAGGTCAGGATCGAGAAGTTCGGTGGGATAACCCGTGCGTTCACTGACAATCGCGAAAAGCAGCGCCCGATGGTCAACCGTATTGGATGGCGATGACGCCTGCGTCGTGACGGTTGGTGCGACGGTGGCAACGGGCGGCACAGTGGCATGAACGGATGGCACGGCGGCAATACCCGTAACACTGGCGGACAACGGTGCAGCACGGCGGGTGTCGTCCTGACGCGGCGCCATGGCAAGTGGCGCGCCCCCCGTCACCGGCCGGGGTTCGGAGGCCGGCGACACGCCACCGTAGTAACTGACCAGGACGTCGCGCTGAGCCCGAATCATCTCCCGCATGTTCGCCAGATACTGCAGCACCGCCTCCGCCGCGGCTGCGGGCGGCGCGCCAACGTGATCGTCCACATCACGGTGAATGTCCCTGCCGTGGCTGTGAATGTTCCCGCCACTACAGCTGCCCTCGGCAAGGTGGCTGTCCCAGCCGTCATTGCTGCTGGGCGCCGCCCTTGAAAACTGCGCCACCGGCCCCTGCGCAAGACGGGCGCGGGGATTGGCCTCCTCATTCCGCGCCCCTTGTGGACGCGCCCGCGCGCCATTGACCAGCCAGGCAGCCGGCGGCAGCACAGGAGGTTCGGCAAGAATCGCTGGCGCGGTCCTGCCGGCAAACAGCGGCGCGGCATCGAAGCCGTCCGTGAGCACGGCAAGCTGTGCCACCGCGCTCAAGGTGCCGGCCAATCCCCGGTCACCACCATCGAGCCCGATCAGGCGGCACGACGGATCCGGCAGAATCTGGCGCACCAGGCCGCAGAGCACCCGGCGCGGTCCGACCTCGACGAACGTGCGCGCCCCATCCGCATGCATCGCCTGGATCATCTCCACGAAGCGGACCGGCGATGCAAGGTGGCGAATCAAGGTAGCGAGTATTGCGTCGGGCTGCGCACCGTGCCGCGTGGCTGTCACATTGGAATAGACCGGCCATTGCGGCGGGACCATGGGAATGGCGGCAAGCTGATGCGCCACCTCGGTCTCGGCGCTGGCCACGATCGGCGAATGGAAGGCGCAGGCGGTATCGATCCGCTTGGCCATGACCCCAAGCGCTTTCAGGTGTTCCTGCGCCCGCCCCACCTCAGTGGTCGGCCCGGAGATCACCGTTTGCGTCGGGCTGTTGTGATTGGCGGCCACGATGGTGGGAAAGTCCCCAAGCAGCTCCCGCACGGTGGCGGCATCCGCGGCAACTGCCGCCATCGCGCCAGGATCCTCGGGAGGAACGGCCGCCAGAATGGCGCGCGCCCGGCCACGTGCCAGCGCGAGCAGATCCGGCGGAGCAATGGCGCCCGCCGCTGACAGCGCGGCGAATTCCCCCAGGCTGTGGCCCGCTGCCATGGCGGGACGCAATCCGAGCGTGGTCAGCCAGTTGGACAGCGCCGACTCGATGATGCTGAGCGCGGGCTGCGACATGGCCGTGTCGGTCAGGCGGCGGCGCTGCTCGCGCCGGCCGGCCTCATCATAGGCCGCGGCCGGGAAGATCGCCGCCGCGCAATCCGGGTGCTGCTCCAGAAGCGCACGCAGCGTGGGAAAGTAGACGAAGAGATCGCGCAGCATGCCCGGATATTGGCTGCCCTGGCCGGGGTAGAGCCACGCCACCTTGCCGGCGGGCGTTGCGGGACGGTAGAAGATTTCCGCCGCCTCGGCCCGCGGCACGGCCAGCGCCAGGCGATCCGCCAGTTCCGCAAGTGAACTGGCGACGAATGCACACTGCACCGATCCCTCGCCCGCGTTCCAGGCGGCATAGGCCAACCCGGCAAGCAATGCGGGCGATGTGGCTGTCCCCGTGGAGGATGTGGGTGTCCCCATGGAAGATGTGGCTGTTCTCACATATTCGGCCACCTGCCGCAGGACGCGCGCGGCGTCTTCAAAGGTGGCGCCACGAAAGGCAAAGAGTTCGGTCGGCAAGGCGTCTGCCCCGAACCCCGCGCGATGCGGTTCGTAGGCGGCAAGCACCGCATGAAAATTGGTGCCGCCGAAGCCGTAGGCGCTCACCGCCCCGCGCGTCCGCCCGCCAAGCCAGGGCTCCGCCACGGAGCGCAGGACGAACGGACTCGATGCCGGCCGGTAACCGGGATTGGGCGAGACGATGTGAGACGTCGGCGGCAACACCCGATGGTGCATCGCCTTGACCACCTTGATCACTCCCGCGACCCCCGCCGCGCCTTTGGTGTGGCCGATCTGGCTCTTGACCGA
>DATMFX010000191.1:0-3281 GCA_035555995.1 Hyphomicrobiales bacterium
AACCGGGGGCGGACCGGATGGTCCGCCCCTGTGTACCTTGCTGGTCCCTTACTCGGCGTGTGGCACCACCTCCGGCGCCGCCGGCTGCGTCCGTGCCGCCTGGGCTGTTTGCAGCTCGTTGGCGCGCAGCGTCATGTAGGCACGCAGCGCCTCCGTTTCGGGTGGATCGAGCGCTTCGTCGAAGGACACCATGCCCTGCGCGCTGCGTACGCCCTGCAGCACGATGGCATCGAACAGTTCCTGCGAATTGAGCGCCGGGCTGTAGCGCAGGTCGGGGAAGGAGCCGCGCGACTGGCCGTCGATGCCGTGGCAGGCGCCGCAGTAGGTTTCGTAGCGGGCTTCGCCAAGCGCCAACTGTTCCGCGCTGCCGAAGTTTTCCGGCGGATTGAGGGCGGGCATAGTGAATTCCTGCTCCGGCGGCAACTGCGCGTTGCCGCCAAGCTTGAATACCAACAGGCGCGAATTGTTGGATTCATAATAGGAACGAGTGTTCTTGAATCCGCCCACTACCGCCACGTACTGCTCGCCGTCGAGCAGGTAGGTAACAGGGCCGGCAAGCGCGCCGGTCTGCACGTTCTGCGACCATAAAGTCTCGCCGTTCTCGGCGTCGTAGGCATAGAAGGTGTTGTCCAGGCGGCTGCCCTGGAACACCAGGTTGGTGGCGGTGGTCATGGTGCCGCCGTTGCGCTGGTCGCCCGACGGCACGCGGAACGCTTCGCGCTGGTTCACCGGATCCCAGGCCAGCATGAAGTGCTCGTTGATCGGGGCGATGTCGAGCTGATCGTAGAGCTGCGCGCCGCGCACGGTACTGATCGACAGTCTCTGGCCCATCGGATTGTCGTCCTGCTCGGTGGCGACAAAGCCGTAGTTCTGGTGCGCGATCGGGATGTAGACCAGCCCGGTGTTGGGGTTGTAGGACATCGGCTGCCAGTTGTGCGAACCGCCGAAGAACGGCGTGACCACCATGCCCTGGCCGGTGCGGTCGTAGCGGGCCGCGGGGTTTTCGATCGGGCGCCCGGTGGCCAGGTCCACGCCGTCGGCCCAAGTGACGGGAATTACCATCTCGGCGGAAATCAGCTCGCCGGTGGCGGCGTCGACCACGTAGAAAAAGCCGTTCTTGGGCTGCTGCATCGCCACGTGGCGCATCTGTCCGTCGATTTCGAGATCGGCGACGATGATCTGCTGCACCGCGGTGTAGTCCCAGGAATCGGCGGGCGTGGTCTGGTAGTGCCACACGTATTCGCCGGTGTCGGGATTCAGCGCCACGATGGAAGATAGGTACAGGTTGTCGCCGCCGCCCGGGCTGCGGATTTCCGAGGGCCAGGGCGAGCCGTTGCCGGTGCCGACCAGGAGCAGGTCGGTCACCGGATCGTAGACGATGGAATCCCACACCGTGCCGCCACCGCCCGTCAGCCACCATTCGCCGTTCCAGGTGTCGGCGGCCAGTTCCATCTGCGGATTCTCGAAGCCGTCGGCCGGGTTGCCGGGCACGGTGTACCAGATCCAATCGCGTTCGCCGGTGTCGACGTCGTAAGCGGCGATGAAGCCGCGCACGCCGAATTCGGCGCCGCCCTGGCCCATGTACACCTTGCCTTTCGCCACGCGCGGCGCGCCGGTGATGGCGTAGGGTTCGCCGGGCGGGGTGGTCTGCACCGACCAGATCACCGAGCCGGTGGCGGCATCGAGCGCGATCAGGCGGTTGTCGACGGTGCCCACGTACACCTTGCCTTCCCACACGGCCACGCCGCGGTTGACCACGTCGCAGCAGGCGTTCACCGCCCATTCGCCGGGCACTTCGGGGTCGAAGAACCAGATGAGCTCGCCGGTGCGGGCGTCATAGGCGCGCACCTTGCTCCAGGCCTCGGTGACATAGAGCACGCCGTCCACCGCGATGGGGGTGCTTTCCTGGCCGCGGTTGGTTTCGAAATCGGCAAACCAGGCCAGGCCCAACTGGTTCACGTTGTCCTTGCTGATCTGGGTGAGCGGGCTGTAGCGCTGTTCACTGTAGCTGCGGCCGTGCGACAGCCAGTTTTCGCCGGTGGCGTCCTCCGCCTCGATGCGGGCCTGGTCGACTTCGGCGTAGCGGCGCGGAGTTGCCGGCGCGGCGCTTGATTCCGTTTGCGCGGCAGGCGCGGCGGGTGCCTGCGCCGCCGGTTCGGAAGGGCCGCAGCCGACGAGCAGCAGAGCGCAGGCGGTGGCCAGCCACAACGGGCGGCGCTGAAAGGTTGGGCGTGTCATGAGAGTTCCCCTCGTGGATCGTTCAAAAATGGTGTGACTTTTTCTTTTCGGTTCTGTGCGCGCGCACTGCTTATTCCAGCGCAAAGGCCAGGAGCACGTTGCCGGGCCGGCCGACGAAGCCGGCGTCTCCCGAAAGCACGTACAGCATGCCACCGGCGACCACCGCGCCGGGGCCGTCGAAGGACGCGCCATTGGCGGCGATGCCGTTGACCGTGTCGAATTCGCTGTTGGCGTCGAACAGCCACAGCACTTCACCCGTGGTGGACGAGTATGCCCGCAAGCCGCCGTCGGCGGAACCGGAAAACACCGCGCCGGGAATGGCGGTAACGGCAGCGGCCTGGGTGGGGCTGCAGCCCGGGCCGGCCGGCGCGCACAAACGGTCCTGCGGTGGGGTGTACCAGCGGCGCTGCCCGGTTTCCAGGTCCACCGCGTGAATGCCCCCGGTTTCCTGGTTGAAATAGCCGCCTACGGCCACGTACACGGTATCGCCTTGCGCCGCGCTGCCCCACACGCCGCCCACGGCCCCGCCGGGACCGGCGCGATAGCTCCACAGCGTGGCGCCTTCGGCATCGGGATCGAGCGCATGCAACTCGCCGGATTTCTGCGGAATCACGATGAGCTCGCGGCCGCCTGCGCTGCGCACCAGCATGGGCGAGGCGGAGAAATCGAGGTCGGGCCCGACATTGGCGGGGCAGTTGGGGTTGGCGTCGGAATTGGCGCCGCAGCCGCCGGACCAGACGTCCACGGTGAATTGATTGACCCAGCGGATCTCCCCCGTTGCCAGGTCGAAGGCGATCACGGCGTCGGTGGTGGCGGGTGCCGGGCCGCTGTAGGCGGGGCCGGTGCCGGCGTAGATCAGCCCGCGTTTGGCATCGACCGTGGGCGCGCCCCAGATGCCCACGCCGGAAGGTCCCCACAAGGGCACGCCGCTGCTGCTGGTGCCGCGTGGTTGGGGTTCGTCCACGGTGTAGGTTTGCCACAGCAACTTGCCGCTGGCGGCGTCGATGGCGGAGAGCGAGCCGCGGAAGGTACAGCAGGGGTAA
>DATMFX010000192.1:0-6747 GCA_035555995.1 Hyphomicrobiales bacterium
CCTCCAGCAAACCGTCAGCATTGCGCAGCAGGGTATTCACCGCGCCGGCCAGCGCCGCGCTTTCGGCACGCACCTGCGCCATCTCCCACGCTTGTTGCTTGAACGGCACCGTGATGTTCAGCCCCTTGCCGTCCCCGGCAAAGAAATCGGTGACGGCCTGCGCGAAACCATCGAGCGGCACCAGCAGCGGCTCATAGCGCAGCGCTTGGTTGCATTGCGCGGCGAAGGCGGTGTGAATGAAGGGCGACTTGCTGTGGGCAACCGGATTGCCCATCACGGCGTAACGATCGGTCATTAATCAACTTCTCTATGGCTGATTGCAACTCTACGAGCGGCTGCGGCATTGCGTTTTGGAACGCTATGAAATTTTCTAGATCCAGTCGCGCGGACGCAGGTAATCGGTGTACAGCCGCGCTTCCTCGGTGCCGGGCTCGGGCCGGTAATCGTAGTCCCAACGCACTTCGGGCGGTAGTGACATGAGGATCGATTCGATCCGTCCCACACCCGACTGCAGGCCAAACAGCGTGCCGCGATCGTACACCAGATTGAATTCCACGTAGCGCCCGCGCCGATAGCATTGGAAACGTTTTTCGCGTTCGCCGTAGGGCATGTCGCGACGGCGTTCCACGATCGGCAGGTAGGCAGGCAGGTAGCTGTCGCCCACCGCGCGCATGAAGGCGAAGCAACGCTCGAAACCGCCGGCGTTGAGGTCGTCGAAGAACAGGCCACCGATGCCGCGCGGTTCACCGCGATGCTTCAGGAAGAAATAATCGTCGCACCATTTTTTGTAGTCGGCATACACATCTGTACCGAACGGTTCGCAAGCCATTTTGGCGGTGCGATGCCAGTGTTGGCAGTCTTCGTCGAAGCCGTAATAGGGCGTCAGGTCGTAGCCGCCGCCGAACCACCACACCGGCGCCACGCCCGGCTTCTGCGCGATGAAAAAGCGGATGTTGGCGTGCGAAGTGGGCACATAGGGATTGCGGGGATGGATCACCAGCGACACGCCCATGGCCTGGAACGAGCCGCCGGCCAGGTCGGGGCGCGCGGCGGTGGCGGCGGGCGGCAGGCGGCTGCCGAACACGTGCGAAAAGTTCACGCCGCCTTTTTCCAGCACCTTGCCATCGCTGATCACGCGCGTGATGCCCATGCCGCCGTCCTCGCGGCTCCAGCTGTCGGTACCGAATTCAGTGGTGCCGTCGGCGGCTGCCAGCCCCTCGCAGATGCGTTGCTGGAGCGCGAGCAGGTAATCCTTCACGGCCTGGATATCGATGGCATTGTCTTGCACGGCGGTTCTCTCTCCACAACGGCCTGATCTTCAGGGACGGGCACTGTACCAGAGTTTCGCGGCTTTACCGTCCGCACGCTTGATTTGCGTCAGCCGTCTACCGGTTTTCATCTTGCTTGCGTCTTATATATTTCACGTTGGCACCTCACCCACGCGGCTCCAGCCCAAAGGCGAAGCCGCAGCCAGACCCTGCAGTTCCAGCGCGGCCAAAAGACCGAGCAGCGTGGGAGCCGGATAGCCGGTTTCGGCCGCAAGCGTTTCGAGCGAGGTGGGGCCGTAGCCAAGCGCCGCCAGCACGGTGGCTTCTTGCGGAGCCAGGAGCAATGGCGGCTCCAACCGGCTCTGTTCCCAAGCCAGCAGAGCGGGCAGTTCCTCCAGGATGTCCGCCACGTTCTCCACCAGCTTGACGCCATTGCGCAACAGCGCATGGCAACCGCGGCTTTGCGGATTGCGGATGGAGCCCGGAATGGCGAACACCTCGCGTCCCTGCGCCGCCGCCAGATGCGCGGTGATGAGCGAACCGCTGCGCTGCGCCGCTTCCACCACCAGTACGCCATGCGCAAGCCCGCTGATGATGCGGTTGCGTAGAGGGAAGTGCCAATCCCGTGGGCTGGCCCAGGGCGGAAATTCCGAAATCAGGACGCCCTGCTCGCGCACCTGCCGCGCCAATCCGCGGTTTGCCTTTGGATAAAGCCGCTCGAGCCCGGAGCCAAGCACGGCCAGAGTCAGGCCTTCCGCCCCAAGCGCGCCGGCATGGCTTTCGGCATCGATGCCAAGCGCCAGCCCGCTGACGATCCCATACCCCGCGCGCACCAGGGCGGCGGCGAATTCCCGCGCGATACGCCGCCCCTCTGCGCTTGGCTTGCGAGTGCCCACTATCGCTATCAGCGGCAAATGCAAAAGGTCCGGCTTGCCCTGCAGATAGAGAATCGGCGGTGGATCAGCCAGCGTGGCCAACAGTGCCGGATAGTCCGCCGCATACAGCGGCAGCGCGTGGCAATCCTCCCCCTCCAGCCAGCGCAGCAGCGCCGGCAGCTGGCGCCGCGCCTGGGCCAGTTCATCGGCCGGAAGCACCCGCAGGCGATCCGCCAGGCTACCGCTGTTCAGCCCACCCTGTACCAGGCGCCTGGCCTGCACCGGCGTAAAGGCAGGGCACAGGCACAGCAGCAGCCAATCCTTCAGCATTTTCGTCGTCCTTGAGTTCCGCTCGATTTCCGCCCCCTGCGGCAATGCTTGCATCCACGCGCCGCGCCCCGATATCTCAATAAGCCATCGCAAAAGTTTCTGCGCTCGGGCGGCATTGCCAGCCACTCCGCCCGGCACGTTTTCGGGATGGCTTCCGGTCAGGCTCTTTCGGTTTAGCCGGTCCTGGCCGAAACCGCCAGTATTTCGCGGGCCGGCGGTGTGACCACGCTCACAGCCCCGTAACATCCCTGGCGGAATTGACGTATCATCCCAACACCAATCAGCCGTACCGTAACCATGAGCATATTGACCATACTCGAATACCCCGATCTGCGCCTGCGCAAGCGCGCCACCAAGGTACACGAGGTGGACGACGCACTGCGCAAGGTCATCGACGACATGTTCGAAACCATGTACGCCGCGGCGGGTATCGGCCTGGCGGCCACGCAGGTGGACATCCACAAGCGCCTGCTGGTGCTCGACGTGTCCGAGGCCAAGGACGCGCCCATGGTGTTCATCAATCCCGAAATCGAAGTGCTCGACCCCGAGCCCATGGGCTACGAGGAGGGCTGCCTGTCGGTGCCCGGCTACTACGATCTCGTCACCCGTCCGCGCCGCGTCCGGGTGCAGGCGCTGGATCGCCAGGGGGAGTCTTTTGAAATGGAGGCGGAAGGCCTGTTGGCCGTATGCCTGCAGCATGAGGTGGACCATCTGGACGGCAAGCTGTTCGTGGACTACCTGTCCATCCTCAAGCGCCAGCGTATCAAGCACAAACTGCTCAAGGACAAGAAACAGAAGGTCGGCTGAGTCCGTGCCGCCGGTCGTCCCCGCATGAGCGCCTCTTCATTACGTATCGTCTTCGCCGGCACGCCCGAATTCGCCGCGGCACACCTGCAGGCTTTGCTGGAGCAGGGTTTCAACGTTGTTAGCGCTTACTCACAACCGGACCGCCCAAGCGGCCGCGGCAAGAAGCTGCTGCCCACGCCGGTCAAGAGCGTGGCGCAGGAACATGGCATTCCGGTGCACCAGCCACTGACCCTGGAAGCACCGGAAACGCTGGAAACCCTGCGCGCGCTGCGCCCCGACCTGATGGTGGTGGTGGCCTACGGACTGCTGCTGCCGCCGGAAGTACTGGCGCTGCCCCGGCTGGGCTGCCTCAACGTCCACGCCTCGCTGCTGCCGCGCTGGCGCGGTGCGGCGCCGATCGAGCGCGCCATCGAGGCGGGCGATGCGGAAACCGGCGCCTGCATCATGCAGATGGACGCCGGCCTGGACACCGGCCCGGTGCTCAGCTGCCTGCACACGCCAATCACCCCTGAAGATACCAGCGCTAGCCTTACCCAGCGCCTGATCGACCTTGGCACCCAGTCGCTCCGGGACACCCTGTGCGCCCTGGGGCAAGGCCCCTTGCCGGCAGCGCCCCAAAATGGTGCACACGCGCTTTACGCCCGCAAGCTCCACAAACGCGAGGCCGAGATCGACTGGCAGGAACCGGCCTCCCGGCTCGATGCCCGCATCCGTGCCTTCTATCCGCGCATGCCCGCCTTTACCTGGCACCAGGGCAACCGTGTGCGCCTGCTCAAGGCCACGCCCACCGCCACTCCCCATAACGCCATCCCTGGCAGCATTTTGAAGGTGAGCGATCACTTCATCGAAATCGCTTGCGGTGAAGGCACTTTGCAGGTCAGCGAAGTGCAATTGGAAGGCCGCAACGCCATGAGCGTGCAAAGCCTGCTCAACGGCCACCCGGACTATTTCCAGGTGGGCGAGCAGCTTAGCCAGCCCCCCGCGGCGCCTCCGCATGGCTGATCTACACACCCAATACTGCCGCATCCTGCTCGGCATCCGGCAGGGGCGCGGTTCACTTGGCTCCCTGCTGGACACCAAAACCCGGGTACAAGCCGGCGCCGATGCCGCACTGCTGCAGCAATGGTGCTACGGCGTGTGCCGCTGGTACCACCGGCTCGACGCCATCGCCCTGCGCCTCTTGCAGCGCCCGCTGCGCAACAAGGACCAGGACATCCACTGCCTGATCCTGTTGGGCCTGTATCAGCTGTATTTCATGCGCACGCCCGACCACGCCGCGGTGCATGCCACGGTGGAGGCAAGCGAGTCATTACGCAAACCCTGGGCACGCAGCCTCATCAATGCCGTGCTGCGCGAGGCACAGCGTTCGCAACAGGCACAGCAAGAGGCCGGCGCCAAGGACTACAGCCAGTGGTATTCGCACCCTCAATGGCTGCTGGACCGGCTCAAGCGCGACTGGCCGCACAACTACCGCGACATTCTCGACAGCAACAACGAACCGGGGCCGATGACACTCCGCGTCAACCTGCTTCAGGGCTCGCGCGAGGATTATCTGGCGCTGCTGAGTGAAGCCGGCATCGTCGCCAGTCCCGATACCCTGGCGCCTGGCGCCCTGCAACTGGCGCAGCCGGTGGACGTGCGCACACTGTCGGGTTTCCTTGAAGGCCGCTGCAGCGTGCAGGACGCCGCCTCGCAGTTGGTGGCCACGCTGCTGCCCGTGGCGAACGACATGCAGGTGCTCGACGCCTGCGCGGCGCCCGGCGGCAAAACCTGCGCACTGCTCGAAACCCATCCCGACTTGCGCGTGTGGGCCATGGACGCCGACGCCACCCGCCTGGAACGCGTCCGCGACAACCTCACCCGCCTGCACCTGAACGCCAGGCTGCGCCAGGGCGATTTGACCAGGACAGCCACACTGGGGGGGACAGGCACCGAACACGCAAATGGGACACCCACTCGAAAGGAGGCAGTCTCCGAACCCCCAGCGGGACAGCCACCGGACAATCCAGGCGATCCGTGGAAGACAGCCACCGCACTACCATCGCATTTCGACGCCATCTTGCTGGACGTACCCTGTTCGGGCACCGGCGTCATCCGCCGCCATCCCGACATCAAGCTGCTGCGCACGCCGGCGGAAGTGGAGGCGCTGCGCCAGAAACAGGCGGCGTTGCTGCGCGCCGCCTGGCCGCTGGTACGTCAGGGTGGCCATCTGTTCTATTCCACCTGCTCGGTGCTGCGCGAGGAAAATGAAGGGCAAATCACCGCGTTTCTCGCCGATCATGCCGATGCCCAGGCCCTGCCGCTGAATGTCCCCGGCGCGCAGGAAACGGCGGTGGGCGCACAACTTCTGCCGCGGGTGGGCGGGCACGACGGCTTTTACTATGCTTTGCTGCGCAAATGTTGAAAAATGCCGGGCGATCCAGCTCCATCGCCATCACCTTGAGCTAGACGGGCCTGCTCCGTTCCCTTCGGCCAGATTTTTATGAAGATCCTGATTCTCGGCGCCAACAAGGTCGGCGCGGCATTGGCCGAACACCTGGCCAAGGAAGCCAACGACATCACCCTGATCGATCCGAACGCGGCGCTGCTGCGCGAAGAAAAGGAACGGCTGGACATCGGCACCGTGGTGGGCCAGCCCTCGTTTCCCGACGTGCTCAAGCGCGCCGGCGCCGACGATGCCGACATGCTGATTGCGGTAACCGACAGCGACGAAACCAACCTGGTGGCCTGCGAAGTGGCCTGGGCGCTGTTCCGCACGCCGAAGAAAATCTGCCGCCTGCGCTCCAATTCCTACGTCAATGCCGAGAAACTGTTCGGCAACGACGCCATTCCGATCGACGTGGTGATCAGCCCCGAGCAGATCGTGTCGGCGGCGATCAAGAACCTGATCGAACTGCCCGGCTCGCTGCAGGTGCTCGACTTCGCCCAGGGCCGCATCCAGCTGGCGGCGGTGCGCGCGGAGCGCGGCGGGCCGCTGGTGGGACGCGAAATCCGTTACCTGCGTGAACACATGCCGCACATCGATACGCGGGTGGCGGCCATTTTCCGCCGCAATCACGCCATCCTGCCGCAGGGCAACACGGTGATCGAAGCCAACGACGAGGTGTTCTTCATCGCCGCGCGCGATCACATCCGCGAGGTGATGAAAGAGCTGCGCAAGCTGGAACGGCCTTACAAGCGCATCATGATCGCCGGCGGCGGCAACATCGGCGAGCGGCTGGCGCAGGCGGTGGAAGGCACCTATCGCACCAAGCTCATCGAATTCGACCCGCACCGCTGCGAAGTGCTGGCCGAAAACCTGCGCTTCACCACCGTGCTCAACGGCGATGCCTCGGACCAGGACATGCTGCTGGAAGAAGGCGTGGAAGATACCGACGTGTACCTGTCGCTGACCAACAGTGACGAAGCCAACATCATGTCGGCCATGCTGGCCAAGCGCATGGGCGCTGCGCGGGTGATGACGCTGA
>DATMFX010000193.1:0-12601 GCA_035555995.1 Hyphomicrobiales bacterium
CGAGACGCGTTTCGAAATCCCGCAACTGTTGCTGGATCGTTTCGCGCAGCGCTTCCGTGGGCGTGGCCATGAAGGCATGTTCGGACTGACGCAACTGCAACAGGGCATTGTGCAGTTCCAGCGTGCCGGCGCCGTTCACCAGTTCCTCGATGTTACCGGCACTGGCATTGAGCTTGCCGGCGAGTCCGCTGTCGGCATCCAGCCCTGCCGTTTCCATGGACGCGGCCATTTCATTGAAGCTGCCTTTGTAGAGGCCAAGGTACAGCGCCATGTCGTCGAGCAGCGCGCCCACCGCTTCGGTGGGCGCGCTTTCGGTGAGGCTGCTGACGGCGGCGTCCACGGTTTCGAATACGCCGGCGTGTTCATCCAGCAGGGCGGCATCGCGGTCGATGAGAAAGTCCTTTTCGATGCGCCGCAGTTCCAGGAACCGGATGTTGATGTCGCTGACGTCTTCGCCGAAGTGCGTGATGGCGGCGGTGCGTTCGGTGGTTTCGTTGTTGGAGGCCGTTACCTGGTAATAGGCGGCGCCAAGCGCGGCGAATCCGATGATCAGGATGCCGGAGATGATGCCGAACTTCTTGGCGAGCGTCAGGTGCTGTAGCGACAGCGACTGGCGCAGGCCGGAAAATCCGGGCTTGAGCGGGACTGCTCGGGTCATGGTCGTGAATCCTCCATGAGACAATCGGGACGTAGCGGGCTTGCTTAGGGGTAGTTACGGCTGCTGTGGCGAGAGCTTGAGGATTTTTTGCAGAGGCTGGGTTTGGGGGAACCCCACGGGCCTGGTCAGTGGCACCCGGCTTCGCTTGGGGGTTACGCTGGGGAAGGATTGACGGGCTTCAGATGGTCGAGTACCTGTTGCAGGCGTTCGGGGTGGGAGCCGGAGAGGATCAGGTGGGGCAGGCCGAGAGTGGCGAGATCGCGTTGGTAGAGATCGAACAGGCGCCAGCGGTCGCTTGGGTTTTCGCGCAGCGGGTCGGGTTCCCAGGGCATGTCGGGGCTGCACAGCAGGAACAGGCGGGGCTGTGCCAGGCTTTGGGTTATCAGGCGTTCCAGATCGGGCGCCACGCGGCGGTATTTTTCCTGGCTCCAGAGGCGGATGACCATGAGGTCGGTGTCGCATATCACGTGGGAAGGGATGCCACGCAAGGCTTCCTGTTCGGCGGCGACCTGCTGTTGCGCGATGGCCAACAGATCCGGTTCCTGATAATGCCAGGCGGCATCCTCCGCCAGTTTGCGGTTCAAATAATCGCGCGAGCATTCCTCCACCAGCGGCGCGTGCAGCGTTTGGCTGAGCGCGCGCGCCAGGGTGGTCTTGCCGCTGGATTCGGGGCCTGTGGTGACGAGAAGCTGCGGCATGTCAGTCGGCGGGAAGGTTCGCGGTGTCAGTGGGAGCGTCCGTGCCCCAGTCTTCGTTGGCGCGGGCGGTCAGGTAGTGGTGGATGGCGTCGGCGTCGTCGCGGCTGAGCAGGTCGGCGAAGCCGGCCATGCCTTTGTCTTCACGGCTGCCCCCAAGCACGATGTCGAGAAAGGCGGCATGGGTGTCGGCCGTCATGAAGCGCAGGTCCATCAGGCCGCCGATGGCATTGACGCCGTGACACTGTTGGCAGGTCTGGCTGTAGAGTTCGGCGCCCTTGAGCACCTGGGCTTCGGAACCGCTCAAGGCTGGCGGGCGCGGCGGCTGCGCGCTGCTGGTTTGCAGGGGCGGCAGCGTGGCGGTGCCGCCAAGCTTGAATACCAGCAGACGCGCGCTGGAGACAGGAAAATCGTTGCCGGCGGCGCGCGCGACGATGGCACGGCCGCCGCCCCAGCCGGCGTTGACGGCAATGTATTGCTCGCCGTCGACGCTGTAACTGATCGGTCCGGCAAGCGCCACGTTCTGGATGTCCATGCGCCACAGCGCCTCGCCCTTGTCGGCCGAATACAGCACGAATTCGCGGTCGATGCTGCCCTGCGCCACCAGGTTGCCGGCGGTGGCGAGCGTGCCGCCGCTGCCGATGTCACTGTGCGGCACGCGCCAGGCTTCGCGCTGGCGTACGGGATCCCAGGCGGTGAGCCAGGCCTGGCGGCGCGCTTCCATCTGTGCGGTGAAATCGCGGCGCTTGTCGGCGTCGGCCTCGAAGCCCCAGCCGGCGTTGGAACGGAACGGCTTGGCTTCCCAGCCTTGCGCCACCGAATAGGTGAGCCAGTCTTCCTGCACGGTGAAGTACACCAGCCCCGTCAACGGGCTGTAGGACATCGGCTCCCAGTTATGGCCACCGCCGGCGGCGGGGGAAATCAGCACGGTGTCGGTACCGAAGTCCGCTTCGGGATTGATCGCCGGACGCCCGCTTTGCAGGTCGACGTGGCTGGCCCAGAAATTCGGTACGAATTCGCGCGCGGACAACAGCTCGCCGGTGGCACGGTCCAGCACGTAGAAAAAGCCGTTCTTCGGCGCCTGCATCAAGACTTTGCGCGGGCGGCCGTCGATGTCGAGATCGGCCAGCATCATGGGCTGGGTGGACGTGAAATCCCATTTTTCGCCCGGCACCTGCTGGTAGTGCCACACATACGCGCCGGTATCGGCATCGAGCGCCACGATGGAGGCGAGAAACAGGTTGTCGCCGCCGCCGGGGCTGCGGTATTCGATGGCGAGCGGCGAGCCGTTGCCCACGCCGATGTACACCAGGTTCAGCGCGGGATCGTAGACGATGGAATCCCATACCGTGCCGCCACCGCCAAGCGTCCACCATTCGCCGTTCCAGGTGGTGGCGGCCAGGCGCATGGCGTCGTTCTCGAAGCCGTTGGCGGGGTCGCCGGGCACAGTGTAGAAGCGCCACAACTGTTTGCCGTCGTTCACGTCATAGGCGGTGACGAAGCCGCGCACGCCCAGGTCGGCGCCGCCGTTGCCGATCAGCACCTTGCCGTCGA
The DNA here is from genome assembly GCA_035555995.1 of Hyphomicrobiales bacterium. Lineage (GTDB taxonomy): Bacteria > Pseudomonadota > Gammaproteobacteria > Pseudomonadales > Pseudohongiellaceae > CAILUG01. Next base: position 2,908 of record DATMFX010000193.1, read on the forward strand.
ACACGCGCGGCGCGCCGGTGATGGTGTAGGGCCAGCTGCGATCGAAGGTTTGCACGCTCCACAGCAGCGTGCCGTCCCTGGCGTCGAGCGCCTGCAGGCGGCCGTCCAGCGTGGCGATGATCACCTTGCCTTCCCATACCGCAAGGCCGCGGCTGACGGCGTCGCAGCAGGCGTAGCGGCCCCAGGCACGCGGTACTTCGGGGTCGTACTGCCACAGGAGTTCGCCGGTGGCGGCGTCGAGCGCGTAGGTGAGGTTCCAGGCGCTGGTGGTGTAGAGCACGCCGTCGACCACCAGCGGGGTGCCTTCCACGCCGCGGAAGGTGTCGAGGTCGAAGTACCAGGCGAGTCCGAGTTGTTGGACGTTGCCGTCGTTGATCTGGGTGAGCGGGCTGAAGCGCTGTTCACTGTAGGTGCGGCCCCAACTGAGCCAGTTGGCGCCGTCAGCTTCGCCGTTGCGCATGCGCGCGCCGTCGACCTGGGCCTGGGCCAACACGGTGGTGGAAAAAAGGAACGGCAGAACGAGGAGCAGGGCGCCGGGCAAAGGGCCCGGCAAGCGGATTGCGCGCATTGTTGTTTTTCCTGTTTGGGTCCGGTGAGTCTGCCGGCGCTCGGCAGATTCGGGCAGTGTAAGCGCTGCTTGGCATAGCGGCAATTTTGGTGGTTTTTGGTGGGTCGTTACTGGTCTTAGTAGTTGCCTACCTGTGCGTGGCTTGGGGAGTCATTTGCCCGCTTCGTGTCTGTGCAGTTGCTCGCCCGCAGTGCCTTGCGGGGTACGCCACGAGGGCATCCCTGCCGGCTCGGCTCAGGCCATCCATGGCCTTCGACGCCCCCGCAAGGCACTGCGGGCAAGCAACTGCGAGTCTTCGGCATCGCGGTTACGCACGGCCGTGCTTATCGCTACTTCGACGTCGTGGTTACGCACGGCTGGTCCATTTTTGCTTTGGCATCGTGTTCCGCGCGTAGTGGCTTGTCAGGTTAGCGGGGCGAAGCTGCCTTGGGTGAGCGCGCATAGATCCTGCGGCGTCAGTTCGATTTCCAGGCCGCGGCGGCCGGCGCTGACGAAGAGGGTGGGGAAGCCGAGGGCGGAATCATCGATATAGGTGGGCAGGCGTTTTTTCTGGCCGAGCGGGCTGACGCCGCCGAGGACGTAGCCGGTGCTGCGTTCCACGAGGGCTTTGTCGGCCATGGCGGCTTTCTTGGCGCGGGCGGCCTTGGCGATCTGCTTCATGTTGAGCAGTGCGCAGACGGGCACGAGGCCGACGGCGAGTTTGCCGTTGTCCAGGCTCACCACCAGGGTCTTGAACACGCGTTCGGGAGTCACGCCGAGTTTTTCCGCGGCCTCGAGGCCATAGGATTCACTGGCGGGGTCATGCTCGTAGGCATGCACGTGGTGGGAAATGCGTTGTTTGCGGGCGAGGTCGATGGCGGGAGTCATGGGCGTGTTGCGGTTTGGTCTTGCGCCGCCTGGCGGCGGCGCGGGAAGAATCAGGGCGTGTTCTGTTCGAGTTGCGCGGCTTCCTGGCGCGCCTTGCTGTGATGGCGGCTGTAGCCGAAATAGACCACCAGGCCAATCAGCATCCAGATGATCAGGCGCAGCCAGGTGTCGAGCGGCAGCGATAGTGCCAGCAGGGCGCAGAAACCCACGCCGCCGCTGCAGACCAGCCAGGGGGCGGGCACCTTGAAGGGGCGTTCCAGTTCGGGGCGGGTGTAGCGCAGCACCAGCACGCTGGCGCTGACCATGGCGAAGGCCACCAGGGTGCCGATGGATACCAGCTCGGCGAGAATGCCGATCGGGAACAGCGCCGCCATCACCGTGGCGACGCCACCGGTGACCAGCGTGGCGACGTGCGGGGTGCGGTTCGTGCCGTGCACCTTGGCGAAGATGGGCGGCAGCAGGCCGTCGCGCGCCATGGCCAGCAGGATGCGCGCCTGTGCCAGGATGAGCACCAGCACCACGGAGGTGAGTCCCGCCAGCGCGCCGAACACCACGAATGGCGAGAGCCAGCGTAGTTCGTCGTGGGCATTGAGCGCCACCGCCACCGGCGCGGCGGAATCGAGTTCGGTGTAGGGCAACAGACCCGTGAGCACGCCCGACATGAGGATGTAGAGCAGGGTGCAGACCAGGAGCGCGGCGATCAGCCCGAAGGGCAGGTCGAAGGAGGGCCTGCGGGTTTCCTGCGCCGTGGTGGTGATGGCGTCGAAACCGATGTAGGCGAAGAAGATCACGCCGGCGGCGCGCAATACGCCGGACCAGCCGAATTCGCCCCAGGTGCCGGTGTTTTCCGGGATGAAGGGCACCCAGTTGTCCGGATTCACGTAGAAGGCGCCGGCCGCGATGATGATGAGGATCACCGCCACCTTCAGCACCACGATCAGGGAATTGACCAGCGAACTTTGGGTGATGCCCACGTAGCAGACCCAGGTGACGAGCAGGGTGATGGCGGCGGCCGGCACGTTGAGGATGTCGCCGGTGAGCACAATGGACAGACCATCGGGGCTGGCGAAGGGGGCGTTGGTCAGCGCCGCCGGCAGGTGGATGCCGAACAGTTCCAGGAACGCGGTGAAGTAACGCCCCCAGCCCACGGCCACCGTGCCCGAGGCGAACATGTATTCGAGCATGAGGTCCCAGCCGATGAACCAGGCGGCAAATTCGCCAAGCGTGGCGTAGCTGTAGGTGTAGGCCGAGCCGGACACCGGCGCCATGGCGGCGAATTCGGCATAACACAGGCCGGCGAAGCCGCAGGCGAGGCCGGCAATGATGAAGGAAATAACGATGGCGGGGCCGGCGTGCAGCGCGGCTTCCACGCCGGTGAGCACGAAGATGCCGGTGCCGATGGTGCAGCCCACGCCCAGGGCCATGAGCTGCCAGTGGCCGAGCGAGCGATTGAGCTGTGAGTGAACTTGCTCGTACGCAATGGAATCGAACGACTTGGTGATGAACAGTTTCGATTTCATGGGGCTTCCGATCTTGTGGAACTGACCTCTTGTGAATCTTGCCGAGCGGCGCTGCAAAGGGGCGAGGGTACCCGTTAGCCGGGGACGAGTCTACGGTGTGGGACAGTTTGCGCTGGCGCATGACAAAGTGGCCGCGAATATGAGTACCATTGGGGCGCCGTACAACGTAAAGGGCCATGACATGCAGCACAAGGAAACACTGGAAGGATTGCTCACCCAGCTTCACGAACGCCTGGCGAGCACGGATACCAGCGCCGAGCAGGATGCGCTGCTGGCGCAGCTACAGGCGCAATTGAGCGAATGGGATGGGCCGAAGCCGGCAGACGGCTCGGTGGTGACCACCGCCGAGATGCTGCTGGACACGCTGCGGGAACGGCATCCGCAGCTGAGCGCCGTGCTCAGGGAAATGCTGGATACGCTTGGGCGTATCGGTATCTGAACGCGTTGCGCGGCCGCCGGTTCTCCCGGCGCGCCGCGCAAACGCGGGCAAGGGACTTTTCAGCGCCCCGCCGTGGTGGGGGCAAGCGCCTTGAAGCGCGTGAGGTAGAAGGGCGCCGTGGGCGGGCCGTCGGCGCGATGCGAGCCCATGGTGCGGAACAGCGAATTGGCGTTGACGTACACGTAGCCGTCCGCGCCCACGCTGAGGCCGTCCGGCCACGACAAGTGCACGTCGTCCTGCACCAGGACGCGGTAGGGTTGGCCGGGCGTGGCCACGCCCACGCCGTTGGCCTGGATGTCGGCCACGTAGACGTTGCCGGCATTGTCGATGGTGATGCCGGCGCTGATGTCCTTGTCGGCATAGCGCTCCACGCGCGAAGCCAGGGCCTCGTTCGTCAGCGTGTCGTCGAGCAGATCCGCCACCGGCACGCGGTAGACGCTCTTCCCGCTCATGGCGCCGTAGTACACCCATTGTTCGTCGGGATCGATGGTGATCGGGTTGATCCCGCTGCGCAGCGGTACCGCCTCGCCCGCGGCATTCACCGAACCCAGCACCTTGCCGGCCACATGGGCGGTCACCGCTTCCGCCTGCACGCTGGCGTGGCCTTCCAGTTTGCGCATGCCGGTGCCGGTCTTCAGATCCACCACCACGATGGCGGCATGTTCACCGTCCGCCGGATCGCTGATGAACACCTTGCCGTGGCGCGGCGCCAGCGCGATGTCATTGAAGAAGCTGCGGCTGGCTGCGGCCGGCGGGCCTTCGAAGCGGTAATCCTGCACCAGGCGGCCGTCCTTGCGATTCCAGACATAGAGATGCTTCACCGCCTGGCCGCTGCCGCCCGACAGCATCCACACCTGGTCCTGGGCATCGGCGCGGATGCCGAGCACGGAATGCAGGCCGCGCTCGCTTGCGGCCTCGTTGCCCAGGGGGGTGGCCCAGCCGTCCGGCGGGAAGGGCGTTGCCTTGCCGTTCTCGATGGCAAGCGCCACGAACGGCGCTTGCATCGAGGTATGCAGGCTGACGAACACACTGCCATCGGGCGCCACCGCGATGTTGCCGGGGGCGTAGTCGATCTCGGCTACCACTTCGAGCGTGGGGGAGGGATCATCCGCCTGCGCGGTGGTACACAGGCAGGCCAACAGCAAAGGCCAGAGGAGGGGGGATGTGCGGCGGGACATGGGGCTCTCCTGTACGTACTTTGGAATGAACGCATCGTAATGGTTTGCCAACCCCGCTGATCCCGCGGCATGCAAGAATTCCGGTGTTGGCTTGTAACTGCTTGATTGTCATTTTATTTTTTTGACCGTCCGCGGCACCCCGCCACCTGCGCAAAGTTCTAGTGCGGATCGATATGGCAGTATCTGTCTCAGCGTCCGAAGGCCATGCCGCCGGCTTGCGGGTCCGGCGGCGGCGCTTCCCGGCCGGTCACGGGATTGGGGTAGTGGAACGGTTCGTTGTAATAGTTGGGAAAGGTCAGATAGACCACGGTGGGCGGCAGATCGGGCGGCGGCAGGAAGCTTTCCGGTCGCGTGTTCGGCGTGGTGTTGGTGATCCAACCCTGTTCCACCGTGGCGTACATGTTGAACGGAGCATGCAGCCGTTCGATCTTCCACACGCCATCCTCTTTCACGTAGTCGTTTTCGTAGATGGCATCGCCCCACACGGCGCCGCCCATTACGAACGCTGTCCAGCGACCCTGCGCGTGGCGGCCGTCGGCATCGAGCGTCACGATGCCCTGGAACTGCTGGTGGTCGTGCATCACGCCGGGAATCGGACCGATCGGTCCGAGACCGGTGCGCAGATATTCGAATACGCGGTCTTTGCCCAGGAATACGCCGCGTCCGCCGATTTCGAGCGTGCCGTTCTCAGTGAAGAGATCGGCGATGTCGTACCACTGTTGCTTGTCCACGTAATAGCCGTAGCTGCGCTGCAGCTTCTCGATGTCCGCCACGTCGCGCAGCCGGGTGAGACTCGCTCCGAGGGCGTCCAGGTCGGCCCGCAGCGCGGCCACCGAGTTTTGCGGCGCAGGCGTGGTGGCGGTTTGCGCCTGTTCTTCCGGCGCGGGGTTGCAGGCGCAAAGCAGGAGGGTCAGCGCTGCGATTGCGCCGCGAGCAAAACGCTCATTGTGCATTGTCGCCTCCCGTGCCGCGATGCGGACCCTTGGTGACCAGATGGGGATAACTGAAGGGGAACAGGTAGACCTCGGGCTGCGATCCGTAGACTTCCGTGGGCGGCAGATCGGGCGGCAGGGCGGTGCTTGGCCTCGGCATGGGAAAGGTGCCGTCCACCCAGCCTTTGTCGTAATTGGCCCAGAAGGTGACGTAGTAGTGCAGCTTGCTCAACTTCCACTCGCCGTTCTCGTTCACGTAGGTGTTTTCATAGACACCGCCTCCCCAGGTGCCCTGGCCGTCCCGGCTCAGTTGCACGTCGCTGCGCCAGCGCGCGCTGGCGCTCAGGGCATCGGGCGCCACGGTGATGATCGGCTGCAGCATCGGGTAGTTGTTGAGCTGGCCGGTATCCAGGCCCGGCGGCCCCATCAGCTCCAGGGCCTGGTGGATGCGTTCGTTCCCCACGTACACGCCACCCTGGCCGAATTCGTAGGTGGCCTCGCGGCTGAACAGGCTGGCGGCCTCGTCCCACAATCCCTTGTCGATATAGTAGCCATAGCGCGCCTGCAGGTTCTCGATGGCACGTTCGGCCCATAGCCGGTCGAGTTCGGCGGCGTAGCCTTCCACGGATTCGCGCAGCGGCTGCAACTCGGCGGGCCAGGTGACGTTGGTGATGCGTTCGCTCCAGCGCTGCCGCATTGGCGGTTGCAGCGGGTAGTGGAACGGCGGCGCGAAGGCTTCGGGGAACGGGCGATAGTCGAGCGTGGGCGGGGCGTCCGGCGGAATCTCGCGGGCGGCGGCGCTGCGCCAATCCTGCGGCGCCGCTTCCAGCCTGGCCCAGCCGCCTTCATAGGGCGCGACGAAGTTGGTAAAGAGACGCAGCGCCTGCAGCTTCCACACGCCATCCGCTTTGACGTAACTGTTTTCCATGATGCCGTCGCCCCAGTGCGCGCTTTCCTGGTAGCGGCCCAAGAGCGCAAAGTCGCGCCAGCGCGCCTTGGCGTGCAGGCCGTCCGGATCCAGGGTGATCACGGGTTGCAACTGCATGTGGCGAACCATCTGGCCGAACGGCAGGCCGGGGCCGGTATCGGGCGACCCTTCGCCGTAGCGGATCAGCATGCGGCGGATGCGATCCTGGCCGCGGTAGACGCCATCGACGCCGATTTCCAGCGTGGCATCGGCGGCGAACAGATCCGCCGCTTCGTTCCAGTAACCCTTGTCGATGTAGTAACCGTAGGCACGTTGCAGGCGCGCGATGGCGGCGATGTCCTCGAGCTGCCGGGCTTCGCTGTGCATCGCCTCGATCCAGCCTTGCAGTTGGGATGACGTGAGCGGTTGCGCCTGCAGGGGAGCGGCGCCAAGGCCGCTGCCAAACAGGAATACGAGCATTGTCGTGACGAGACGGGCGTGGGGCATGAATGACCTCTTCTTGTTATGTGTGGCGCGCCGTCCCTGGCGGCGCCAAAAATTTCGTCAGGAAATTTTTCAGGCGATGGCTTTGAGAGCCAGCGCGACCTGCCTTTGGATCAGTTGCCGGCGAGCGGCTTGCCCTCCGTGTCGAGTTCCACGATGGGATAGCCGAGCGCGACCAGCGAATCGTTGATGCTGGCCTTGTCGCCCACCACCACGATGATCATGCGGTCCACCGGCAGATATTTGCGCGCCAGTTCGTCCACGCGCTCCGTCGAGATGCCGGTGATCAACTGTTGCTGTTGCCGCACGAAATCGGCGGGCAGCTGATAGGTGAGTATCTGCTGCAGCAGGTTGGATTTCTGGCCCGGCGTTTCGTAGTCCAGCGCCTCGCTCTGGCCGATGGCGTCCTTGGTGAACTTCAGTTCCGCCTCCGTGATGCCGCCATCGCGGTAGTCGGTGATTTCCTTGATGAACTGGGTCACGGAGTCGGCGGTGGTGTCCACGCGCACGCTTGCGGAGGCGGTGAAGGGCCCCGGCAGACGGCTGGCGCTGAAACCGCTGCGCGCGCCGTAGGTGTAGCCCTTGTCCTCGCGCAGGTTGAGGTTGATGCGGCTGGAGAAGGCGCCGCCAAGCACGTAGTTCATCAGGTAGCGCTCGAAATACTCGCCGGTGGGATCGTACGTGAGGTTGCTCATGTAGCCGATGCGGATTTCCGATTGCGGCGCGTTCGGCTTGTCCACCAGATACAGCGTAAGCCCTTCGTAGGTGGGGGGCGGCGGCTGGATGCGCACCTGCACGTCGGCGTCGGGCAGCGTGCCGAGAAAGCCGAGCTTGTCGAGTATGGCGGCCTGGTCGATTTCGCCCACCACGCTCACCTGTAATGCCTGAGACACCAGCGCTTCCTGGTTGAACGCTTCGACGTCCGCGAGCGTCAGCGCCCGCAGGGTATCCACCGTGCCGTCGGAGGATACGGCAAAGGCGTGGCCCGGACCGTACAGCAGCCGGTTGTAGACGTTGCGCGCGATGGTGGCGGGCTGCTCCTTCTCGGCTTCGATACTTTCCACGTACTGCTGGCGCAGACGGTCGAAATCCTCCTGGGTGAAGCGCGAATGGAACAGGCGTTCCTGCAACAGGGCCAGTGTGGGATCGAGCTGGTCGAGCAGGCTGTTCATGGAAATCACCAGATTTTCCGGTCCGGCACTGACGCTGATGTTGCTGCCGAGCTTCTGTAGTTCCATTTCGAACTGTTCGGCGCTGTAGTTTTCCGTGCCCTCGTTCATCAGCGCGGCGGTGAGGCTGGCCAGCCCGTACTTGGCTGGTTCCTCCAGCAGATGCCCACCTTCGAATACCAGCCGCAGGTTGACCAGCGGCACTTCGCTGCTGGCAGTGCCGATCACGTCGATGCCGCCGGGCAGGGTGCTTTCCCAGAACGCTGGCATGGTAACGAGCGGGCTTGGCCCCGCGGTCGGATGCAGCGAACGGTCGAAGCTGGAACTGATCTCGCGCAGTACCGGCGGAGTGGCTTCGCCGCTGTCGTCGCGGCTCAGGCGTGGCGGAATCTGATAGCTGTCGGGACGCGCCTGGCTGTCGGGCGCGGATGTGGGAATCACGCTCTGGATCACCGCCGGCTTGTCCTTGATGTAGGTATCGAACACCCGCAGCACGTCGGCCTCGGTGAGCGAGCGGATCGCTTCCAGCTCATGCTGGATGTCGTTGGGGTTGTCCAGGAAGGTCTGGTTGAAGGCGAGCTGCGATACCTTGCCGCGCACGCTTGCCAGGCTGTTGACCAGTGCCGCTTCCTGCTGCGCCTTGAAGATCTGCAGGTCCGTGTCGCTGATGGAGTCGGGGCCGAAGCCTTCGATTACCGCGCGCAGTTCGCTTTCGAACTGGCTGAGCGAGGTACCGGGAAAGGGCAGCACGAACAGCGTCAGGCTGCCGCCGAGTTCCATGCTGTTGCTGAAACCGCTGGCCTGGATGGCCTTCTGCGTCAGCACGAACTCCTTGTAAAGGAACGATTTGCGGCCGTCGCTGAACAGGCTGTTGAGCGCGTCCAGCGCCACCCGGTCGGGATGGTCGAGGCGCACGGTGGGCCAGGTGAAGAGCAGGGCGGGGAAGCGGATGTTGGGATCCACGTAGGACACGTAGCGGTCGGCCTCCAGCGTGGGGGCCGGATAGGAATCGGCATCCACCTCCGGGCCGACGGGAATTTCGCCGAAGTATTTCACCACCAGCGCCATCACGGCTTCGCGGTCGACGTCGCCGCCGATGGTGAGCGTGGCGTTGTTCGGGCCGTACCAACGCAAGAAGAAGCGCTTGAGGTCGTCCACCGTGGCGGCGTCGAGATCCTCGGGGTAGCCGATCACCGGCCAGGAATAGGGATGCTCGGGCGGATAGAGCGCGGCGCTGTTCACTTCGCTGAAGCGGCCGTAGGGCTGGTTTTCCACGTTCTGGCCGCGCTCGTTCTTCACCGTGGCGCGCTGTATCTCGAATTTTTCCTGGGTGACGGCTTCGAGCAGAAAGCCCATGCGGTCGCTTTCGAGCCACAGCATGGTTTCGAGCTGGTTGCTCGGCACGGTTTCGAAATAATTGGTGCGGTCGCTGTTGGTGGTGCCGTTCATGGTGCCGCCGGCTTCGGTGACGATCTTGAAATGCTCGTCGTCGCCCACGTGCGCGCTGCCCTGGAACATCATGTGTTCGAAGAAATGGGCGAACCCGGAGCGGCGGGGTTCCTCGCGCGCGGAGCCCACGTGGTAGGTAACGTCCACGTGGATCAGCGGGT
>DATMFX010000194.1:0-4315 GCA_035555995.1 Hyphomicrobiales bacterium
GGCTGGACACCACCAACAACGATTTCCTGCTGCATCCGCCGCGGCCTGACGTGTTCGGCAGCCGCGACGTGACCAGCGTGTACGCCGAGTTGATGGTGCCGCTGATCAGTGCGGAAAATGCCGTGCCGCTGGTGAATCGCCTGGAGCTGAACGTGTCGGCACGCAGCGAACGCTACAGCGATTTCGGCAACACCACCAAGCCCAAGATCGGACTCAACTACAAACCGGTCGATTGGCTGATGCTGCGCGCGTCGTACAACGAGGGCTTCATGGCGCCCAGCCTGGCGGCGCTCTACACCAGCCCGCGCTGGTCCATTACCGCCGGCGCCGGCGACATCGACACCTATCGCAACCCGGCGCTGAACGAAGGGCCGTACGTGATGCGCACCTATTTCGGCGGCAACCCCGAGCTGAAGCCGCAGGAATCCGAAGGCGATACCTTTGGTTTCGTCATCGACGTACCTTTCATGACCGGCCTGACGCTGAATGCCGACTGGTGGCGCATCCGCCGCACCAACCTGCTTGGCCAGCGCACCACCGCACAGATCAACGAAAGCGACACTGCGTTGCTGATGGCCTATACCCAGCAGCAGCTGGCGGCCGGCGTGCCGATCGACCAGATAGACCTTGGCAGCGGCACCGCCAACTATCGCGGCGATCCCGACGTGGTGCGCCTGGCGCTCACGCCGGAAGACATCGCGGCGTTCCAGGGTTACAACGCTGCCAACCCGGGTGGCCAGGTGGCCGCGGCAGGGCGCATCTTCTCGCGCAACCAACCGTTCCTGAACCTGTCGTCGAGCGAACACAGCGGCGTGGACTTCGGCTTTCGCTACGAACTGCGCGATCTGCCGATCGGCGACCTGGTGTTCAGTTCGGAATGGGCCTATTTGGCCAAGGCGGAATCCACGCTGTCGCCTGCCAACGTGGCGCCGACCGTGAACGATCTGCTGTACGCCTCCGGTACGGCCAAGTGGCGTAGCACCAGCAACATCTTCTGGCGCAATGGGCCGTGGAATGCGGGCCTTGGCATCTATCACGTCGGCAAGACGCACGATTCGGGCGCCACCACCAGCGCGGCGGTATGGCAGGAGCTGGGTTATCCGTCCTACATCGAGCCCTTCTACACGCAGGGCAGAACGGTGTACCGACGCGTGATCGATCCCTTCATCAGTTATAACCTGTCCGTGGGCTACGAGTTCGACGGCGCGCGCGACGCCCTGCTGCGCGATACCAAGCTGCAGCTTGCCATCGCCAACCTGACGGACAAGGAGCCGCCGCTGGCGGCGGGAGACTTTGGTTACGATCCTTCCGTGAGCCAGTCGCTGCTGACCGGACGGAGCTGGAATCTGCAAATTTCGAGGAGGTTCTGATGCTGCACTTATTCTCACGCCGCAAAATGTTGCTTGGACTGGCGGGCGCCGCGGGTGCGGCCGCCACTGCCTGGGCAGCGGAAAGCGTGGACAGCGATGCCTTGCGCGCCGCTTACCGCAGTTGGCTCGAGTCGTTGCCGGCGGCACCCCCGCCGGAATTGACCAAACATGGCCTGGTGGCCACCGAACTGAAGCGCTGGCACGTGCTGGAAGCGAACCAGGGCGTGGCGGTGGATGCCGGGCATTTCTACGGCATCGGCAACCATGCGCTGGTAAAACACCGCAAGGATAACGGCGAACGCGTGGCACAGTGGTTCGGGCCGCGCGGTGGCGCCATCATCCACCTCAATTCCGGTTGGGTGGACGAGAATCGCCTGGTGCTGTCGCATTCGAGTTTCCCGCAGCTGCCCATGGCCAGTTCGCTGGAAACCTACGACACGCGCACGCTGCAGCCGCTGGAAAGCTACAGCTTCGGCATTCGCCTCGGCTCGCTCACCTGGGCCGTGCGGCACCAGGGTTACTGGTGGGCCTGCTTCGCCAACTACAACGACAGCGGCACCACGCCGGGTTTCGACCAGCGCTGGACCTACGTGGCCAGGTTCGACGACAACTGGCAGCAACTGCAATCCTGGCTGTTCCCGCCGCAGGTAATCGCCACCTGGGGCGACAGCGCCTGCTCCGGCGGTGATTTCGGCGAAGACGGCCTGCTGTACGTGACCGGACACGATGAACCGCAACTGCATGTACTGCGCTTGCCGAAACAGGGCGTGACGCTGGAATACGTCACCACCATCGACGTGCCCTTCGAAGGCCAGTCCTGGGCCTGGGACCGCAGCGCCAGAGGCGAACGCGTAATCTACGGCATCAGCCGTGCGCGCCAGGAAGTGATCGTGGCAAGGATTCCCGAGGTGCCGGCGGGGCTATAGCGCTCCCTATGACCTGCTGGCCGTAAGGCGTTCGAACGCGGCCTGAGCATTCAACCGCATGGTGCGCATGCGGTTATTGCATCTTCGCCTTCCGCAATGGACTCTGGATACCTCGATAGTCCAAGAGGTATCCGGTCATGAGCAAAGCCAAATCCCCCATCGAAACGAAGCCGCTGGAGCATTGCACCTTGAAGGTGCTTCTGGACGCGCTCGCCTCCGACGCCATGATTCCCGGCGCGGGTGCGGCCAGTGGCGTTGCGTTTGCGTTGGCGGCGGCGTGTGCCGGCAAGGCGGTGGCGATCACGCGGCGTCATGAGGATCAGCCCGCGCTGGCGCAGTTGCAGAAGCAATTGACCGAACTGCGGGAAAGCGGTCTGGCGCTGGGCGAGGCCGATGCGCTGCAGTTCAAGCAGTTGCTTGAGTCCGGCGGGCCGGGGCCGGAAGAAAAACTGCTGCGGACGGATTGCCGGCTTCTGGATAACTGCCCACGCATTGGATGCGCTTCTGACCGAGCACGCGCATCGTATTGCCGGGAACATGCGTGGCGACTGGCAGGCGGCCAGGGCGCTGAATCGCGCCAGCCGGCTCATTCAGGAAATGAATGTGGAAGAGCTTGGGGACGAACGGAAAAAATAAATTACCGGTCGTTTGTTATCGACGTGTATATTGCTGAAACCGCTGTCGGTGGCCGTGGCTGCCGATTGGCCACGCCAAGGAAGAGATGATATGAAAACACAACAAAAACGGCATAAAGGCTTGCGCTGCCTGTGCCTGTCTCTCTGTGTCCTATTGCCGCTTTGTGCATCCGTTCAGGCAAGTGCCGCGGAGGATGTGCAACCGCCACGCAAGGTGTCGGCCATTCTGAAGGACATCAAGAGAGTCGAGGCGGATACCAACAAGCTGTTCAACCAGCTCAACAGCTCCAACGATTACGACCTGGTGTGCTATGCCTTCAAGCAGACCGGTTCCAAAACCCGCCAGCGCATCTGCGAACCCCAGTTCATGAAAAATGCCCGCAATGCCGACGCGCAGCGTTTCGTGAACGGCACGCGCCAGGGCACGGACCTTGCGGTGCCGCAGTCGGACGCGATCCTGCAGGGCATGGTGCAGGATGAAATGGCCGGACTGCGCCGCGAGCTGCAGGCGGTGTCCAAGGAAAGTCCGGAGTTTGCGGCGCTGATGCAACAGCTGCAGGAACTGGTGAAGGAATATACGGCGCACGACAAGGCGCGCAACAACGACCCCGCCCTGGGCTTCCTTTCCCGCTTCATGCAAACACAGTATCGCTGACGCGGCATTGTTGCTTGAGCAGGGAAAAGATGACGCCCCATTTCCTGCCGCCCGGCGTGGCCGGGCAGCAGGCATGGGGCGGGTTATTTCGGGATCGGATCGGAAGAGGGCCAGAAACGGGCGGTGGCCACCGGCAGGCCGCGGAAGAAGGCATTGATGGCGTGGATTTCTCCCCCCCACACCTTGAATGCTTCGAAGGTAACCAGAGCATTGCCTTCGCCGTAGGAATCACCGGTGTGCCCGAAGTTCATCCATAGCAGCACCACGCCGCTTTCCTCGTCCACGGCGGCAACCTTGGCGATGATGCTGGGGTGCAGGATGATGTATTGGTTGTACATATCGCAGTCGCCACGGCCGCAGCCATTGCCCGCCGTAACCACCCCATTCTCCACACGGTAGGTCTCCGCAGCGAAGGGCGTGCCCCCATCGGTGAAGCTGCCCACGCGCAGGCCCTCGGGATAGGCAAGGGCGGTTGCAATCATCGATTCGCGTGACTGTGCCTTGCCGGCGGGAACGGGATCATCCATGCCCCGGATGGGCCCGCCAAGTTCAGTGGGCTGGAAACGCGATTGCGGCGTGATGCGCTGTACCAAGGTTTCGATGCCGGCGATCCTGCCGCCTTCCACGTGCAGCAATACCGACAGCAGCGCCTGGTTCTCGCCTTCGCTGAGCGCCATGTGGCTGGCGGCCACCTGCTTGCGCACGTCGAGGTAGTCGTGCCGGAAATCG
>DATMFX010000195.1:0-3101 GCA_035555995.1 Hyphomicrobiales bacterium
GCACCTCGCTTTGTTGGCATTGGTTTTGGTTTTTGGTGTCCTGCGGGAAGGATTAGAAACAAAGACGCGCGGACGGACTGTGGGCGCGGTCACAGCTTTCGCTGCCTGTTGGCAAGATTGGAGGCCGGGCGCGCGGCGCCAGCCGGAAAGAGAAAGGAATTGGGGTGACTGACGGGGCTCGAACCCGCGACAACCTGAGTCACAGTCAGGGACTCTACCAACTGAGCTACAGTCACCACGCTGTAAAGTCGCACGATGCAAAATCACGTGGACTTCCCTTGGGAGCTCCTGATGCGGAGCCTCCCACCACCTCTTGCGGAACCGGTGCTGCGACGCTGTGACCTGTCGCGATTCCAGAAACCGACGCGAACGTCCGTTTCATGAAGTGGCACGCCCGGCAGGACTCGAACCTGCTACCCTCGGCTTAGAAGGCCGATGCTCTATCCAGATGAGCTACGGGCGCTCGTTACGATCTGGCGAGTACTGCCTAAGAGTACCGCAAGGGTTGGTCGGGGTAGAGAGATTCGAACTCCCGACATTCTGCTCCCAAAGCAGACGCGCTACCAGACTGCGCTATACCCCGTGTACGCCCCCATGCGGCGGAGGCGGCATGTTACTCAGCCCCACTGCCAAGGTCAATCGAAAACGGACCACAAACAAGCGCTTGCGCAAGGCGGCTCAGGCGCGTTCGATGCGCCAGCTGGTCACGCCGTCGCGGTCTTCCAGCACCACGTTGAGCGCCTTGAGTTCGTCGCGGATGCGGTCGGCCTCATTCCAGTCGCGCGCAAGACGCGCCTGCTTGCGGCGTGCAATCAGCGCTTCCACGTGCGCGGCATCCACCTCCCCGCCCCCTGCCCGCAGGAATTCCTCGGCGCTGCCTTCCAGCAGGCCCAGGATGCCGCCCAGCTGCCGCAGCAAGGCGGCCAGGGCCGCGGCACGCGCGGGGTCTTCATCACGCAGACGGTTGGCTTCGCGCGCCAGTTCGAACAGGACGCCGAGCGCTTCGGACGTGTTGAAATCGTCCTGCATCGAGCGGTGGAAACGCACCTCGAAGTCGGTGTCCGCGGCGGGCGCGGTGCCCTCGCGCTCGAGCGTGCGCAAACTGTGGTACAGACGTTCCAGCGCGGCATGCGCGGCGTCGAGGTTTTCCTGGGAATAGTTGATGGCACTGCGGTAGTGGCTGGCCAGCAGGAAATAGCGCAGCACCTGCGCGGGATACTGCGCCAGCACCTCGCGCACGGTGAAGAAGTTGCCGAGCGACTTGGACATCTTTTCGTCGTCCACCCGCACCGGGCCGTTGTGCATCCAGGTGCCGACGAAGCGCTCGCCGGTGGCGCCTTCGGACTGGGCGATTTCGTTGTCGTGATGCGGAAACATCAGGTCGGAACCGCCGCCGTGGATGTCGAACGTGTGGCCAAGGCAGGTGGTGGACATGGCGGAGCATTCGATGTGCCAGCCGGGGCGGCCGAAGCCCCAGGGCGATTCCCAGCCGGGTTCGCCGGGCTTGGCGGCTTTCCAGAGCGCGAAATCGCGCGGGTCGCGTTTGCTTTCGCCGATTTCGATGCGGGCGCCGGCCAGGAGTTCCTCGGGATTCTTGCGCGACAGGCGTGCGTAATTGGGGAAGCTGGCCACGGCGTAATACACGTCGCCGTTGTCGGCGGCATAGGCATGGCCCTTGGCGATCAGCGTTTCGGTCATGGCGATGATCTGCGGGATGTAGCCCGTGGCGCGCGGTTCGATGTCGGGACGCAGGATACCGAGCGCGGCTTCGTCTTCATGGGTGTAGGCGATGAAGCGCGCGGTGAGCGCATCGAACGGTTCGCCGTTCTCATTGGCGCGGCGGATGATCTTGTCGTCGATGTCGGTGATGTTGCGGACGTAGGTCACCTCATAATCCATGGCGCGCAGGTAGCGCACCACCACATCGAAGGCCACCAGCATGCGGGCGTGGCCGATGTGGGCGTAGTCGTAGGTGGTAAGGCCGCACACGTAAAGGCGCACCTTGCCGGCCTGCAGCGGCGTGAACGGTTCCTTGCGTTGGGTCAGGGTGTTGTAGATCGTGAGCACGCGGAATCCTTGGTTGATCTCGGGTGGAACTGGATGGTGGCTCGTATCGGGTCTGGCCGTCCAGCCGGGCAGGTATCTAACCTTTCTGCATTTTGCCCCAGGTGTCGCGCAGGCCTATGGTCAGGTTGAACACCGGCTTGCCGGGCTTGCTGTCGAAGCGGTCGGCGCAAAAGTAGCCTTCGCGTTCGAACTGGAAGCGGTCTTCCGGCTGGGCATCGGCGAGGGCGGGTTCGGCGCGGCAGTCGTGCAGGATTTGCAGTGAATCCGGATTGAGGTGGTCGCGGTAGTCGCCTTCGCTGTCGGGGCTTTCGTGGTTGAACAGCTTGTCGTACAGGCGCACTTCCACCGGCACGGCATGAGCCGCGCTTACCCAGTGGATCACGCCCTTGACCTTGCGCCCTTCCGGATTGGCGCCAAGGGTGGCGAGGTCGGCGGTGCAGCGCAGTTCGATGGGTTCACCGGCGGCATTCTTGACCACTTCGTCACAACGGATCACGTAGGCGCCGCGCAGGCGCACTTCGCCGCCGGGGATCAGGCGCTTGTAGCCGGCGGGAGGGACTTCCTCGAAATCACTGCGGTCGATGTAGAGTTCGCGGGTGAAGGGCACGGTGCGGTTGCCCATGCTTTCGTCCTTGGGATGGCGCGGCAGCGTAATGTCGTCCTGTTTGTCTTCAGGATAATTGCTCAGCACCACCTTGAGCGGGCGCAGGACGCACATGGCGCGCGGTGCGCTGCGGTCCAGGTCATCGCGCAGGGAATGTTCCATCATGCCCACGTCCACGACGGAGTTGGCCTTGGTCACGCCCACCATGTCGCAGAGATTGCGGATCGAGGCCGGGGTGTAGCCGCGGCGGCGCATGCCTTCGAGCGTGGGCATGCGCGGATCGTTCCAGCCGTTCACCAGGCCGCCGTCCACCAGTTGCTTGAGCTTGCGCTTGCTCATCACGGTGTAGTTGAAGTTGAGCCGCGCGAATTCGATCTGCTGCGGATGGCACGGCACGTCGAGCTGGTCGAGTATCCAGTCGTACAGCGGG
>DATMFX010000196.1:0-3158 GCA_035555995.1 Hyphomicrobiales bacterium
GCATGGCGAGCGCGTTCATCACCGTGGCCAGCATGCCCATGTGGTCACCCGTTACCCGTTCCATGCCGGCTTCGTGCAAGGCCGCGCCGCGGAACAGGTTGCCGCCGCCGATCACCAGGCCCACCTGCACGCCGATTTCTACCAGTTGCCCGATCTCGACCGCCATGCGGTCGAGTACCTTGGGATCGATGCCGAATTCGGCGCTGCCGGTCAGGGCCTCGCCGCTCAGCTTGAGCAGGATACGGTCATACTTGCGTATCTTGGTGGTCATGACGGGTTCAACAGGCATGGCGGCCTCGCGGCGACAAAGGGCTCAATTCTTACCCAGGCCCGCCTGTGCGGCAACCTCGGCGGCGAAATCCACCACTTCCTTCTCGATGCCATCGCCCACGCCGTAGCGCACGAAGGACACGACGGAGGCGCCGCCCTGCTTGGCCAGCTTGCCCACCTTGATGTCGGGATCCTTCACGAACGCCTGTTCAGTCAGGCTGACCTCTTCGATGTACTTGCGCAGACGACCGCTGACCATCTTCTCGACGATGTCGGCCGGCTTGCCGCTTTCGGCGGCCTGGGCGGTGTAGATTTCGCTTTCCTTGGCCAGCACTTCGGCCGGCACGTCTTCCGGGTTCACCACCAGCGGGTTGGTGGCCGCCGCATGCATGGCCACGTCGCGCGCCAGGTCCTGGTCACCGCCATTGAGCGCCACCAGCACCGCGATCTTGTTGTTGGAATGCACGTAGCCGCCCACGGTCTGGCCTTCGCCGCCCACGATCACGGCGCGGCGCAGGCTGATGTTCTCGCCGATCTTCTGCACCAGCGCCAGGCGCTCTTCCTCGATGCCGGCCGCCAGCAGCGCGGCAACGTCGGTGTTCTTGGTGGTGAATACCGTATCCAGCACCTTGGCCACGAATGCGCCGAAGTTTTCCTCGCGCGCGGCGAAGTCGGTTTCGCTGTTCACTTCCACCATGGCACCGTAGCTGCCGTCGTCGGCGATGCGCAGCATGGCCAGGCCTTCGGCCGCGGTGCGGCTGGCTTTCTTGGCGGCCTTCATGCTGCCGGCCTTGCGCAGGTTTTCGATGGCCTGTTCGATGTCGCCGTTGGCTTCAACCAGCGCTTTCTTGCACTCCATCATCCCCAGGCCGGTACGTTCTCTGAGTTCTTTTACTGCGGAGGCGGTAATCTCTGCCATAACTTGGCTCCTTCAATAGTGTTTCGAAAGGACAGCGGACACCGGATGGGACCGCCCTTTGGCGAAAAGGGGCCATGAGCCCCTTTCCCTTGTGTCTTGCCAAAAACCGGAACCCGGCCTCATTCAGCCGCGGCTTCGTCGCCATTTTCCTTGGCTTTGGTCTTGACCTGCACCTTGGTCTTGGGCTTGGCGGGGGCTGCCGCCGCCTTGGCACGCGGTTTCTTGCCTTCTTCAGCCTCGCCCTCTTCCGCGGCGGCTTCGTTCTGGAATTCTTCCTTCTGGCTGGCAGCTTCCATGCCGGCGCGGCCGGAGCCTTCGATGCAGGCATTGGCGAAGCTTTCGGCATACAGCTGAATGGCGCGGATGGCGTCGTCGTTGCCGGGGATGACCACGTCGATGCCTTCGGGGCTGCTGTTGGTGTCCACGATGCCGATTACCGGAATACCCAGCTTGTTGGCTTCGCTGATGGCGATGCGTTCATGGTCCACGTCGATCACGAACAGGGCATCGGGCAGACCGCCCATGTCCTTGATACCACCGATGCTTTTCTCCAGTTTTTCCTGGGCACGGCGACGCATCAGCACTTCCTTCTTGGTGAGCCTGTCGAAGGTGCCGTCGGTGGCCTGGGCCTCGAGGTCGCGCAGGCGACGGATGGAAGCGCGGATGGTCTTGTAGTTGGTGAGCATGCCGCCCAGCCAGCGCTGGTCGACGTAGGGCATGCCGGCGCGGGCAGCTTCGGCTTTGACGATCTTGCCGGCGGCGCGCTTGGTGCCCACGAACAGCACTTTCTGCTTGCGTTCAGCCATGCCCTTGACGATGGAAAGCGCCTGGTTGAAGGCCGGCAGGGTGTGTTCGAGGTTGATGATATGGATCTTGTTGCGGGCGCCATAGATGTACTGCGACATCTTGGGGTTCCAATAGCGGCACTGGTGTCCGAAATGGACGCCGGCCTGCAACATGTCTTTCATGCTGACGGTCATGATGATTTCCTTGGGTTGAGCCTCCATGTACCCCATCCGTCCAACCCTTGCCTCGTGATGAGGCGCAGGCACCCAGGCGGATGTGCCGGTACATGTGTGACATTCAAATGGATGATGCGGATTGTTCCGCGGTTACGCTTCACCACCCGGCAAAGCGGGCGGCTTTATACCACAAAGGCGAGTATCAGTGGTAGGGTTTCATCCTGCCAGAGCAGTGGCAGCCCCTTCAGGTTTCGTGTACTTGCCCGGTGGCATCCACTAGAATATGGGGCCTTGCGCGCACCTGCGCCGTCATAACGGGATATTTCGACACCCCCATGTCCGTAAGCATCAAATCCGAAGCCGAGTTGGTCCTCATGCGCGAAGCCGGCCGCCTGGCCGCCGAAGTGCTGGAAATGATCGAACCCTATGTGGTTCCCGGGGTGAGCACCGGCGAACTCGACCGCCTCTGCCACGATTACATCGTCAACGTGCAGCAGGCCATTCCCGCGCCGCTCAACTACAACGGCTTTCCCAAGTCCATCTGCACCTCGATCAACCATGTGGTGTGCCACGGCATTCCCAGCGACGACAAGCTGCTCAAGGCCGGGGACATCATCAACATCGACATCACCGTGATCAAGGACGGCTACCACGGCGACACCAGCAAGATGTTCGCCGTGGGCGCCGTGCCCTCGCACGCCGAAAAACTCATGCGCATCACCCAGGAATGCCTGTACAAGGGCATTGCGCTGGTGCGCCCCGGCACCACGCTCGGCGATATCGGCCACGTGATCCAGCAGCATGCCGAAAGCAATCACTTTTCCGTGGTGCGCGAATACTGCGGCCACGGCATCGGCCGTATCTTCCACGAGGAACCGCAGGTGCTGCACTACGGCCGCGCCGGCACCGGCCTGGCCCTGGTCGAAGGCATGACCTTCACCATCGAGCCCATGATCAACGCCGGCACCCACCACACCAAGCTGTCGCACAGCGATGGCTGGACGGTG
>DATMFX010000197.1:0-2590 GCA_035555995.1 Hyphomicrobiales bacterium
GCCCATTCATTGTTCTTCGATGGCACCCTGGATTTCTACGGCATCAACTTCGGCGATTTTCGCGCACCTGGGCTTGGCACGCGGACGCTCTACCTGGACGGCACCAGCGGCGCCCTGCTCGACGCCAGCGTGCCCGGCAGCGGCACGCTCGGCGATCTGATCCTGCAACTGCAATATCCGCTGCATTCAGGGTACATCGCCGGCCTGCCCGGGCGGCTGTTGATCGCCGCATCGGGGCTGCTGGTTACGTTGCTATCGCTCACCGGGATGGTGATCTGGTGGAAGAAACGCCGGGCACGGCGCGGGGCCATCCCGGCATGATCCACAAACGAGGCAAGCCCTAAAATCCGGGCGCCTTTGGCAACCGCTCCTGCCGCGCAACATTTCAGTCGCGCGGATCCACCCGACGCAAATTCCACGACCACGTGGTCTTGTGCATCTCGTTTCTCGAACTTGTGCCATCGCTGCTGGAATACGGCCCGTCGATCACGGTTTCCTGGCCACTGATGGTCTCCGGATACAATTCGTCGAGCATCACGACATGGCTGAAGCGGCCACGCGTGGTGCCCACGCTCGTGGTTTTGTTCTCGCTGCCCGAACGGTTCCAGCCGTCGCGGGAGGAGAATTCGCAGCCCGCCTGTCCGGTGTCGGTATAGGATTCGGTATAGGGAATGGTCACGGAGGCCCCGTCGAAAACGAGGCGAAGCGAAAAATTCCCTTCGCGCCTCGCATCACCGCTCTGCTCGAGCCGCATCGAATATGTGCCGGATGCGGAATTGCCGCCCGCCCCCCGATCTTTCCGCGCTTCCTGTCGCTGGCGCAGCAGAACCCCGGCACATGAAACAAGAGCGTCCTTCGTGGACTGATACCGGAAGGAACCCGAGATCGAGCTGTCGCCCGCCATTTCCCAAATGTCCGTACCTTCGTTTTTCACGTAGGGGATCATGCGCGTTGTCCGGACGTCGGCGTTCAAGGTGCCCTGCCCCTGCCTGGCCACGTCATAATTCGCGTAATCGTCGTTGCGGCGGTTTCTCTCCTTGCGTTCATTGAGGAAGCTGAATTCCGCCTTTATCGTGCCTTCGTAGGTGTATTGGGGAATGCTTTCCTGATGGTACGCCACCGCTATCTTGTAGAACGCTTCGGGATCCCAGATACGCCGCGCCCAGCCGGTTGCCACTTCGGTGCCGGTAGTGCCGAGCGCGCCGAGCACGGTGCCAACAAGCCCCGCCGCGCCGGCGAGTTCACCATCCATCAAGGTTTTCCAGGCGGCTTCAAGGGAAGCCGCCACCTCCGACCCCGGCAGCGTGCCATCGGTGCGCAGGATGGCCTGTCCGGTGACGATAGCACTGAGGATGTCGCCTTCCTCAAGGGTCTCGCGCGCGATGTCCACGATGAAATCCGCTCCAACGTGGGTGGCATCGATGGGAGCCAGCTTTTCACGTGAGTGGTTGGGGCCTTCGAACCCGTTTTTCTCCCGGCTCCAGGAAGCATGGCCGGACTGGAACATGGTCCATATGCCGTTGCCGCCATCCAGGCGCCATTCGACTTCCCAATCCTTCATCTCCTTGACGATATCCGCCATATCCGAGGGGGCGGGCAACCCCAGGGAGGCCAGACACTCCTTCAAGGCCTTGCCGTTCTCCGAGGAATTCATCTTTTGCACGAATTCACGGTACTTCTCCTCATCGAGGCCCACGGTGACGTTGAAGAGCACCTCCTTGTCTGCTTCACCCGGATGCGGTTTGTGTATGAAATTCTGGTCGACGGTCAGCCGCATGTCGAGCGAGCTGTACAGCAGGGCCAGCTTCTGCATCTTGAATGCGTAATTGATGGCTTCCAAGGCCTTGGCAACCGCCTTCCCCACCGTTCCCGCCTGATCGGCCGCGTTTCCGATGGCGCCAAGGACACCCTCCATGGTTTTGTTGTTCTGCTCGAAATCGAGCTTTTTCCCCATCGCATCGTAGTACTCCGCCAACGGTGAGCAGGCCGTGCTGGGACCGTCCGCCGCGTAGGCGGCGGGAATGGCCGCATCCAGCAGGCGTCCAAAGGACCCCGTGACCAGATTGGCGGTGGGAATAGTGATCGGCACGGCACCGGCCACCTGCTGCGACACGCCGGGAGCACCATCGGCAAAGCCCGCGAAAAAGGCGAACAGTTCCAGGTGCGTGAGCGTGAGCTGTTCCGCCGTCCAGTTGGACGATGCCAGGTCGATCGGCGGCGTTTGCCGCGCGGCCATCGCCTGGAGAAAGCGCGCGGACGACGCCCCGGACAGCCCTGGATCCTCGAGCGATTGTTGCACCCATTCCCGCACGCCATCTGCCAGGATTGCGGAGGCCACCTGGTCCTCCGGGAAAGGAAAGCCGAAATCCTGCAGCATGAACGCCAGTTCAGCCAGCGTGAGACGCGAGACGGTGGCCTTGCGGGCACCATCCATGGCCAGCATCACCAGCTCCGGCGAGGTGACGAACAATCCGTCGCCGTCCGGAATCAGCACGCCATCCGGCACCAGTTTCGCACCCACCGCTTCGAGCACGCCGCGC
Organism: Hyphomicrobiales bacterium; assembly: GCA_035555995.1. GTDB lineage: Bacteria > Pseudomonadota > Gammaproteobacteria > Pseudomonadales > Pseudohongiellaceae > CAILUG01. Next base: position 2,541 of record DATMFX010000197.1, read on the forward strand.
GTGGCATTTTTCTGCGCGTCCCAATCATCGGACAGCAACTGGTCGACCCA